>JAESTW010000712.1 GCA_016763395.1 Kofleriaceae bacterium | reverse complement strand
CACCGTTCACGATCAAGACATGGACGAACCCTTCCGAGGCACCCGAGGCCACGCGACCTTCCGCCTCCCGCCAGGTGCCTGGCGCGCCATGCTCAAACGCATGATCGAAACCGGGCGATGCTTTATCGAAGACGATGAGCACGAAGAAAACTCCGGGCAGGCGCCCTTGCAGTGGGACGACCAGGACCCATGGGTGTTGTGGATGACAGGCCAGGTCGAGAACGAAGAACTCAGCGTCGGCGTCGAGTTGCGCGGACAGTAAATCGGTGCTCCCGGAGAGCGCGTGACGTGAACCCGGAAACTGGCGATGTAGGTCGTATACCTGCGACAGGTCCTCCCTCGACTGCTTAGAGTTTCCCTGCAGCATTTCAACATGGGCTAGATCTTCTAGCCAACCGGCCCGGTTGACGTCGACTTCCGCTTCTGAAATGGTTTGCCGTACAAGGTCTGTTAGCCGCTTTGCGGCTGCAAAATCTCCCAGATAGGTATGCACGAGTGCGAGGACTACTGCAGCTTCCAGAGACTTCTTACTTGTGTGTCCGTGAGCAGCTTGGAAGATTTTCAGTACCTCCTTCTGCAGCGGCAGAGCCTGTTTCACATCACCAATTGTCATGATGGTGCTAACGTAGTTCGCCAGCGTATCTGCCAGTGCGGGGTTTCCAGCGCCATATGCCTGTCGAGCAATGTCGGTTGCTATCTTTTGTGAGTCCGCTGCTTCTTTGTATCGCCCCATGTCGATAAGAAGATTGCCTAGGTTGCTGGCTGATTTGCCAACCAGTGGATGCGTGGGGCCATAGTAGGAGCGGCGCAATGACATGCCCTCTCGTTGTAGCGCTTCGGACTCCGGCCAGCGATACTGTGTCCGGCGTAAGATTGCCAGCTTCGTGAGGAAATTGGAACGGACAGCGTCATTGGCACGGCTTTGTTCGACGGCAGCCTGGGCGGCAATGGCTGCAACCTCGGCTTCATCATTGCGCCCAAGTTGGTAGCCGAGGACAAAGATCGCCTGTGTCCATACTTGCGCGATCAGTACGTTGTCGCCCGCTTTTGCGGCGGATTGATTTGCCGCTTTCAAGTGTTTCCAAGCATCGTGGGGGCGATACAGAGTCTTGTAGTGACGAGCTGTGATGAGCTCAAATTCCGCTAGGTGTTGTTCGGACCCCAGGGATTCTACTTGCGGCCGTAGCGTGCGCGCGAGGCGTATTCCTTTTTCGTATTGACCCAGATTGTGCAACGCTCGCAGCTGAGCGATACTTTGCTGAATGCTCTGCGCTTTAGGGCCTGTAAGAATACTTCGCTTGCTGCGTTGGAGCACTTCGGCGGACTGGCATAGGTCGAGAGTGGCAGTGGCGGGTATCGCATCGAGCGTCCGGAGGACTGTCTCTTCGTCGAGAACCTCAAACACACCTGCGAGTTCTTGAAGTCGATCATCGTAGCATTGCTGTCTAGCAATGAGGACTTCTTCACTTTGTTCGCGGTGAACATGAGTTGCCTCACAACTTTGTTGGCGCTGATTACTCCATTGGGTTGTGAAAGTGTTGATAGCAGCGATGCTTTGATCTGCTAAGAGCAGTGCGTCCGACGCGCCTGTAGCCTGAAATTGCGAGCGCAAGGTTGCCTCACGCTCGGAGTTCCAGAGCGTGTCCATGGTTTGATTCTCGGCCGAGCACATTGCAGTGGAGGATGAAGAAGAAGAGCGATAGAGCAGGAGCAAGAGCACGGCGCAAATAGCTAGAGTACCGGTCGCCCAAAAGAGACGCTTGCGACCGAGGCCTAGCGCATGGCGAAGGTCTTGTTGAACTTCTCGCATCGTCAGATGGCGGTCTTCAGGGTTTTGAGAACACCCTTTTGTAAGTACTTTTCGTAAGTGTCGGGAACCGCGCCCCTGCAGCGCTTTTTGCAAGGTTAGACAATACGAATAAATATCAGACCGGACATCGGGCGCATGCCCTTGGGCTTGCTCGGGCGACATGTAGTCTCGCGTTCCCTCGACCGGCATGGGGCTTTTGCTCTTGCTCTTGTTCTTGCTCTCGCTCTTGTCCTTGTCGCTTGCGAGAGTTACCGCGATACCAAAGTCTGTCAGAAAGGCGTGACCATCGCTCTGGACGAGGATGTTTTGCGGTTTGATGTCCCTGTGGACAACACCTTCACTGTGAGCGGCCTGCAGTGCGTCGCCAACGGGGAGTATCAGATTGAGCAATTGCCGCGGACTCGGCTTTGAGGATGACTTTGACGATAGCCAGTCCTCTAAGGTGCCACCTTCGATATAGGCCATCGCGATGTAGACCTTCTGGTCAATGGTACCGACGCTGTGAATCGGTACTACGTGTGCGTGGTTGACTTTCGCCATTGTCCGAGCTTCTTGCAGTAAGCGTTTCTGCCAGCTGCCGTCGTTCTCTTGGAGATATTCTGAGATTAGCTTCAGCGCGACCCTGCGATGGAGCTGTGTATCATAGGCGAGAAATACGCTTCCCATTCCGCCAGATCCTATTGGACGCAAGATGACAAACTGTTCAACCGACTCACCTAAGCCAATAGAAGACTCTTCGCCAACGGCATTGGAGGCCAGGCTGATCGTGTCTCCAACCGCGAGAGTGACGGGTGACTTTGTCCCTGAGAGTTGTTCTGTCTTTGGCAAGGTCGATTGGTTTCTATCGCAGTCCTACCGCTTTGAGCAGTCGATACATATGGACTCGATTGACACCCGCTCGCCGAGCAACGGCACTCACGTTACCACCTTCCTCTCGCATCAGGGATTCCAAATATTGCAATTCAAACTGAGCGGTCCACCGGCTGCGGGCGATTCGAATCGGAAGCGTTGTATCAATTTCACTTTGGGTACTGGAGTGCTCACCTAGACCGGTGTTCTCTTGCAGGGCCGCACAGCGCTCCAAATGGTTTCGCAACTCCCGTATGTTCCCTGGCCAATCGTACCGCCCGAGAGTGGCAATAAACTTGTCCGATGATATGAACTCGGCCCCTTTGTCGCCAAGATCTAGTGTTTTCGCCAGAGCCTGCACGAGCATTGGGAGGTCGTCAAGCCGCTCTCGCAACGGCGGCATGCGAATTTCAATGATGGCTAGCCGGTGATAGAGGTCTTCGCGAAAAAGGCCCTCATTTACCTGTCTGCGAAGATCTCTGTGAGTTGCGGCGATGATTCGCAAATCGAGTTCAATCTCTTTGTTGCTACCCACCCGTTGTATTTTCCGAGAGTCGAGCACGCGTAGAAATCGGCTCTGGAGCTGTAGTGGGATTTCTCCGATCTCGTCCAGGAGAATCGTGCCGCCTTGGGCTTGCTCGAAGGCACCCTCGCGGTCGTTGGTAGCGCCGGTGAAAGCCCCTGTTACATGTCCGAAAAGCTCGCTTTCAATGAGGTTCTCGGGAATGCTTCCGCAATTGACGACTACTAAAGGTGCCTCACTTCGAGAACTCTTCTGATGAATCGCGTGAGCGGCCAAGTCCTTGCCCGTCCCTGTTTCGCCGGTCAGCAAGGTTGTGGCGTCCGACTCAGCGGCCTTGGACAGGTACTTGATTACCGAATGCATGCTCGGACTTTGGCTGGTGATTGACCCAATGCACAGGCTAGATGTGGAGATCTGGGTGTGAACTCCCGTGGAAAATAGTATCTGAGTTTTACGTAGGGTAATTTTGGATCCATT
>JAESTW010000062.1 GCA_016763395.1 Kofleriaceae bacterium | reverse complement strand
GGCTCCGTCCTTTCCTATCAACGATTTCCTTTGCTTTGTCTTGTTCCATTGCTAGTTCTTCGTAGCTACCTGATTGAGAAAAAAAGAAAGGAGATTGTCCGCACTTTGCGCCAAGAGACTCACGATCTCCTCAAGAGCCACAAGCCGCTCGACGGAGGAAGGATCACCCGCCAGCGCCAGCTCGGTAGGCCAGTGTTTCGACGCATGAGAGACCATCGCCGCGTGCACTGCCCACTCCAGCCGTCCGGCATCGAGACGCAACACCTCAGAATATCCCGTAAGAAACGCAGAGGCCAACGAAGGAGATCGCAGTGGCAAGTGGTTGAGACAACGCACCACTTCGTATTCTCTGGGCGCAACGACCGAACGATCCCAATCAATTACGCTCAATTTGCCATCACTACCGAAGATGTAATTGTGCACGTTGTAATCGTTATGAATGAGCTGGTCCTCGCCCGCCGGCCAAGCGGAGCGGCAAAGGCCTAGGTGTTTTACCAGTAGGTGGAGCCTAGCATCTTGGAGAGCGAGAGCTTCTGGTGGCACGCCCAAGGAGCGTAGCGCCTCACGGTCTTGAACAAGACGAGTGCGTTCTGCATCCAGGTCAAGAGCAAGAAACTCCTCAGACAAATCCTCAACTGGGCCCATCGGCATGCTCTCGAGGGCTTGGTGCAAGGTGGCGAGTGTATTGCCAAGAACCGTCCAGCCGCCTGCGTCAATGGTGTCGTAGGGCTTGCGTGCTCCTTCGATCCACAGGCTCGCCATCATCGGCCCTAGGTCGGTTGCCGCCAAGGCGTCGCCATTCTCACACCGCTGCAATTGTTGAACATTGCATTGAGGAGCAGCGCTGGCGAGGTGTAGCAATATGGATGATTCTTTGGTGGCAAGTGCAGGCGCGCGGAAGTGTTTGAAGGCGTATGCCAAGCCATCTGCACTTTCAACGCGAGCTACGTGTTTCGTTTCCCATACTACAGAATTATTCGCAACATGCAATCCAAACGCGTCCGCAGCTTGTAGCACGGCTAAAGTACTAGGCAGCTCAACATGACTCAAATCTCGTCTCCCGGCCCGTATCGGTAGGGATGTCCAGTCACGAAGGTATTCTTACCCAGGAATCGAGGTTTGTACATGGCCGGGCGAAAGAGGACTTCGGGGCGATTGTCTTCGATCTCGAATTTGTCAAAGTTCTCCTGCTCCACAAAGAAGGCGTTATTGCCCTGTTTATCACAACAGAGAAGTTCGTATCCTTTATCCTTGCCCAGCCAGTAGAGCGACTCAAGGCTTGCTCCGTAGTAGCTACTGCCATCCCACTGATGGTCAGCATTGTACTTCATGACCCAACGTTTGGGAGGCTCATAGTAGGGATTGTACTCAATCACGACGACTCGCGGACGAACCTTCTCAATGGCCCTCCACAACCAGTAGTCGTTGCCATCGATATCAATCGATAGCAGATCGATTGTCCGCGGTACCTTCACCGTGTCAAAGAGAGATTCAATATTTTGCGGAGTAACCTTTGCCTGCAGCAGGGTCGCCTTCTCGCTGTCCGCCCAATTCTCTTGCAAACGTCCGAAGCGATAGCTCGAACCTTCAATGAAGGCCCCCGTCCAATCGTCTTCGAGGAGAAAGCGCGCTGTATTGCTATTGCGCAGGCCATCACTCGCGCCAAATTCCACACAATAGCGACTCTCTGTACCGATTCGCTCAAAGATCTGGCCCAGCATCGCCTCCTCGGCTCCCTGCGCGTAGATGCTCTTTTCAAGAACGTCAAAATCAATGGGTGGTGTGGACGTGGGCATTATTTTTCCTTGGCGGACAACGATATACCAGTTGGTGGAGATTGGTTATGAATTTGCCATTCAACCTCCGGGCAGCTGCCATAGAGTTGGGCAATTGCCTCTTCGGCGGTCTCAGCTTCACTATCAAACAGCGCTGCGAGCTGTGATTTGTAGGCAGCGATCGCAAGAAGGCGCCTCCGTCTCTGCGGCTTCGAAGGTGCTACTGGATATTTACAGTACGCGTTGTTGTTCCACCGCCAAACCAGAACCTCTCGCACCTCTGTGCACATCTCAGACTCTTTGCGATAGCCCGCAAGGAAGCTCACTTCTGGGTACTCTTGGGCCGGTAACGCAGTGCCAAAGGCGATTGGGCGCGCTCCAAGAGAAGACCAACGGAGGTCGACAGCTCCCGGCACAAAGGCGTAGGGACGCTCTTGGTAAAAGCGAGACTCCCCCTGCCAAGCCAAGGTCGCAATTGCTTCGAATACAAGCCTGTGGTCGACATGTCTGCCAACGCCTAGCGGAGTAACGAGCACGTCCGGCCGCTCGATTTCCAACATTTTGCCAACCCGACACTTGAGACTTTCTCCTATTTCGTCATCCCCTGAAACCGGCGAATTCACGATCGCCTCAAACGAGGTGTACTTTGAATCTCGAAAAGGTGCGTCGGCTAGGCCGAGGTAGATCGTCTTGTACAGAGCGCCGCTTTGTGTCGACAAGAGCGATATCGCTTTTTTATCTTCGGCACGGCGCTCCCCATAGACTGCGGCCTCCTCGGCGTTGCTGCTATCTAGGTTGCCAGAGAAAACCGTCACGATAGCAACTTCATCACCGGCTTCGAGTCGGCTGGCAATGGTGGCTCCGGCACTCAAAATCACGTCGTCGAGATGAGGCGATAGGTAGAGATACCGTGTCATTTTAGCGCCCCTCTTGGACGTAGCGTTTCTTTTCGAGTCGCTACTTCGACAATGAGCCCTGCACTCTCCGCGGCCCCCTTGCGAGCGCGATAGCTCCGGCCAATTTCCACTGCATTGTGTCTGTATTGATTGTTAGGAGCAAGCAAGGTCGCGATTGCTGCTTTGCACGACGCTTCGCTCATGTTCGCGGGATCGAGAACGATGCCAGCTTGGCTGCGCGCTAAGAACTTCCCCTGCAGGTGTTGATCATTGACCATGGGAATAAGTAGTAGTGGCACTCCTTGATGCAGGCTTTCCATCACTGTGTTAGCGCCGCCATGGCTAACCACAAGTGCTGCCCGCTTTAGAAGTTCCAGTTGAGGAGCGTAGCGAAGGGCAATGACGCCAGCAGGTAAAGCGCGCGCGAAGTCGCTGTCAATCAAGTCGTGAAGGGCGAGCACCAACTGCACTTGGCCGGATTCTAGCGCACTCGATAGGCTACTGACAACACAGGAGAAAACCCGTTCATGAGAAAAATTCTGGCTACCGAGCGACATGTAGATTAGAGAGCTAGTTTCATCCAGCCTGTCCCAAGCAAACTCAACTTCATCTCCGCGCCTGCCTACAGGAGCCGTCGGGCCAACCCGGAAGGCGGGTGAGTCGGCGCAAAGTTCTGAAGATACATAGCGCTCTGTCGTAAAAACAACATTGAGCCATGGGGAAACAGCGTCGCAAACTCGAAAGGCAGGGCAGCTGCCATAGCCTGCAAAGAGCTGTTTCCGCTCCTCGTCAAGCGCATCAATTGTTGCAACTAGAGGACTTTTCCAGTGTTTTGGGGTGACGAAGTTGAGGGAGGAAGACACGCCAACCCAAGGCAAGTCTTCACACTGGGCAGCGATGATGGCCGCGTAGTACATGGGATCTACCACCAAGACATCAGGCCGCAGATCGCGCAAAAGCGCACGTAAACCGTCAACCTCATCATGCACCGTGTCGAGCAGCAGCCTTCGAATCCAGCGCCTGAGCCACGCGGCGTCTTGGGAACGCTCGGCAAAAAGAGCGCCACTGCTGCAATGCTCCTCGGGCCAGAGGTACGCTGTCTCTATCACCGGACAACCGGTTCGTTGCAACCCCGCTGCGGACAATTGGGCGCTGCAATCGCCGGGAGTATAGATTCGCAATTCCATGCCGAGCGCACAGAGCTCTTGGGCAACACCAATCATTGGATTGAGGTGCCCCTTCTGAGGGAGAGTGGCCAGAAGAAATCGCAGGCTCCCAGGTACGCTCTTAGGCAAGACGGGTACGCTCTTAGGCGAGATGGGCACGCTCCTAGGCAAGATGGGCTTGCTTCCAAAGTAGGAGATTGAGCAAGGTGAAGAGCTGAGAGCGCAGAGTCTCCGTAATTGAAACTGTTTCGCAAAGCTTGTGTACAGCCGCAACGCCCAAGAAGTGATTGGCAAAGTCTGGTTCTAGCGCCAAGAGCCTCTTGAGCTCTCGCTGATAGAGTGATCCCAAACGTGGGTCCACCGGCAATGCAGACTTTTTCCTAGTCGCAATCACATCGGGAATAACTCCCCTGGCTGCGCGGCGCAAGAGTGCCTTTTCCACAGAGTTCTCCATTCCCTGCGCAGGAGAGATGCTAGCGACAAAACGCAGTAGTTCAATCGAGGCAAAGGGCACCCGAGCTTCAACCCCGTGGGCCATCGTGTGCGTATCGCCATTGTGAAGGAGCCGTCCCAGCCACAACCTGACAATGAGTGCAGTGCACGCCCGGCGCCGCTCATCAATTGAGCCCTCAAAGCTTGCCCCTGCCGCCTTGGCAATATTCTGATATGCCTCGTCCAGACGCTCGAGGGGCTGCTCTTTCTGCAATCGTGCCGCAAGAGTACCGCAACGTGCCTTGGCCCCAAAACGCTCTATGAGCGCCCCAGGACTCTGCGTCGCCTCTTTGGCAAGTAGAAAGAAGTAGCCAAAATGTGTTTCATCCGCTGCGTCCCCTACTAGCACCGCCTTGCGCCGGCCAGCCGTTGCGCGCGCCAACGCATCTTGTCCGAACTCTTGTTCCCAAGCCACAATTCGGTCGTTGGCCGCAGCCAAGCGAGGAAGACTCTTCAGCATTTCGTCCCGTGATAAATTGGCGTGTACAAGTTCCATGCCGAGCTGTGAAACGACTTGGTCGACAAATGGCGCATCATCGGAGATGACGATCGATGAACTCTCGTAGCAAATCGAACTCGGATCCTCGAAGCGCAGACTAAAGGCCATAGGCGCGGGCCCGGACTCACATGCCAAATAGCTCAGCAAGCTAGAGTCCAAGCCTCCACTGAGAAAAACTCCGACATCCACATCTGCCCGCAGTGAGCGATTCACACTCTGGCGCAAGAGCTTCTGTAGTCGTGCGGCTAACGCAGTGGCATCCGTGTCAGAATTCGAGTCGAAATTATCGTCCGGCCCCTGCTCTCGCCCAATTTGGTAACGAAACCAAGGCCGGCTTGCCTCGGCCCCATTGCGGCCAACACGCATGCGGTGGCCAGCCGGAAGGTGTTCCAGCCCCTCAAACATAGAGGTGCGAACTCCGCTAAACGCGGGGGCCACGATGTACTCCACAATGGCCTCCTCGTCACATCTGCGTTGCCACCCGCCTGCGAGAAGAGCCTTCGCCTCGGACGCAAAGACAAACTCTGCATCCCGCTGCCCATAGACCAGCGGCTTTACCCCCAGCGCATCCCGAGCCAGCAGAGCTTGTTCGAGCTGCGAATCCCACAGGGCAAAGGCAAACATGCCATCGAGCTTTGGCAAACACCCTTCTCCCCACTCTAGTAGCGCAGCCAAGAGGGTTTCGGTGTCTGAGTTTGTCCGAAACGGGTAGCCGCCCAGCTGTGCACGCAACTCTTGGTGGTTATAGATTTCCCCGTTGAAGACCAAGTGGTAGCGACCGGACACATCGCTCATGGGCTGAACACCGCCTTCGAGATCAACAAGGGCTAGACGGGTGTGAGCGAGAAGCGCCATTGGAGAGAGGTATGTGCCACTACCGTCCGGCCCTCTGTGCTCGAGGGCGCGCTGCATCTTGCGCAATCGCCCTTCGGAATCACTACGTCCAGGATCGGGGAAGAGAATACCCGAGATGCCGCACATCTAGTTCTCCTCTCGTACTTCTTCTGAGGCCAATCGCTGCAAGCGTTCACGCATTCCCAATCGGCCGAGCACCGCTTCTACTTCGGGGGGCAACAGTCCCTCAAGATCGTCTCCGCACTGCAACGCTAAGCGCACCTGGGTCCCGCTCACGCCCACATTGGATTGCACAGAAGAACACCTTAGTCCGGCGCTCACCGCCAACACTTGTACGCTGCGGCTGTTACTGTAGACCCGTTCAAACGAAGGCAAGAGCAACTGCAATTCGCTGATATTGCAAGCAGTGTGGAGCTGATAAGGCGCTGCGGCAAGGTGAAAGCGTCCGGGCACAATGCGCTGAAGATAGGGATGAATCATCTCGAGACGCTCGCCCGCGGTAGCCGGATTTTGCAGGCTGTGGGAGGTCTCAGAAAGGGCCACCAGCACAATGATCTCGTCCATCTCCTCTGCAATCTTCTGCACGCATGCTGCATGTCCGAGATGAAAGGGCTGGGCGCGAGTAACGAAGAGGCCACGGCGCAACGAAGGGCTAGGCGCGTCAACCAACAAGTCCGGCCCAGTGTCCGACTCCACAATCTGCGTTGTGCAACCTAATAATGAAGCGGCTGCGCGCGCAAGAGTTTGCTCTGAGGTGACAAGATGGGCGAAGACCGGCGCGTCATAGCGAAGCCGTAGCGCCAACTGCGCCATCGAAAGTTGGCCGGACTTAGTCGGCAGAAGGTAGAGAGGTGAGCGCAACCGACTACGAAGAAAACCACTGAGTCTCTCGATTCGCCGTCCACCAGTCGCAGGCTGCGTGCAGCTAAAGCCCTCTTCTGCCTTTATAAGCGCTACGATTACTTCGTCGCCACGCCTGTCAGCCTGCAAGAGCGCCTCAAGTAGCTCTTGCCGCAAGCTCTGCCCATCCCAGACAACCAGCGTTCGCCTTGGAGAACTCACGCGGCCAGTACGCGCCGAAACGCCCCCACAAAACCGATTCCCTGATCAACTCGCCAGATGGATCTTCGCCCCGCACCAAGGTGCAGCAGAGCCTGGTCGAGACAAAAGAGCTCACTCCACTCGAGGTCCACAAGAGCGCTTGATAGCTGCCCCTCATACAACTCTGCACCTCGCCGCCAACGAGCTCGGTCCCATCGAAAGCCGTCCTCCCACTCGCCGTCACGAGTTAGATTGAACAGGGCAAACGCCGTATCCATAGAAAGAGGCAAGGCGCGAATCGTATCAAAATCGACGATGCCCACGACTTGTTCGGACGAAAAAAGAAGATTTTCTAGTTGAAAGTCACCATGGCACCACTGCAGAGATTCCCCGAAGTGCACATGCATTTTTGCCCTCGCTATGATCCCGCGAGCGCGCAAGAGAAACTCTGATAGCTCTCTATCTAGCAGCTCCCGAATCGGCGCTGTAGCGCAGATTCGGTCCGTGGATTCAAGCACCTCTAGCTCTGCTAGCTGCGTCTCGAAGCAAGCAAGAGGCCCCAAAGTAGCGCCAATCGCAAGAGGGCTCAACGCGCGCTGCAAGTCATGAAGTGTACGCATCAGCGCCCCCAAGTGGGTCTCGCTACACTGAGCCTTCCAACTGTAGAGCACCTCACCTGGGACCAGCGTCTGCAGATGAAGAGTATGCCCGTCAACCCGAAGATGTGGCTCTCCACTCGCAGTGGGCACCAACGCGGGAACAGCTATCTTCATCGGATGCCGTGCAAGCCAGTCCAACGCCCTCTCCTCTCGCTGCGCCTGCGCCAGCGTTTTACCCACCCAGCCACAGCGCAGTACAAAAGATTCACCGCCAGCAGAAATCAGAAAGCTCTGGTTGGTGTAGCCCCGCTCTATCGGTGAAATCTCGGAAACCTGCAGACCGTACTCAACCTTCAAGATTTGTCGAAGCGCGTTCGGCTGCATTTTCTGGGTAGAAGGCAATAGCTTGGTTCCTGGTCCAGGAGAATTACTCTAGATTCGCTGGCTCCATCAACCGTGTGAGCCACCCTTCACGGGAAAAGTGCATCGGGCACATCGCCCTTGCTAGTCCCACCAGAAATAAAGTCGTCCAGAGTCAGCGAGTTGCTGTGCCAGTACATCTATATCGCCCAGTCCCTGGTCGACAATGTCCGGGCATAATTTGTACATACTCTTAGCGAGCACCATCGGAGCATCAACCGGTTCAAGAAAGCGCCCTTGCAATGTGTCCCCTGAAACCCAAGAGAGCACATACGGGTTGATCTGCGCTTGTTGCTTGAGCCATCGAATGATGTGCCATGG
>JAESTW010000711.1 GCA_016763395.1 Kofleriaceae bacterium | reverse complement strand
GGGATGCGTTGGGGAATGTTCTTCCTCGCAGAATTCATCGAGATTGTCTTTGTCTCGGCGATTCTTGTCACCGTCTTCTTGGGTGGCTATCAAGTTCCTTTCCTCGAAGCGGACGGCTTCCACCTCGGTGGTTATGTCACACACATTTCTCACGGTAGTGTCGTGCTCATGCAGGTCGGGGCTTGGACCGTAAAAGTCCTCTCACTCTGCTTCTTGCAATTGGCGATTCGCTGGACGGTTCCCCGTTTCCGTCCCGATCAGCTTATGGACTTGGGTTGGAAAAAACTTCTGCCCTTGGCCTTGGTCAACTTGATGATCACAGCTCTAGTGTTGGCACTCTTTCAATAACGACTAGGTATTATACGCATGGCACACGCACAAGCAGAAGAAGTAACCACAGGACCAGTCGTTCTCAGTGTATCTGAGAAAAACTCCAAGTGTCGCACGATAGCGGTTGATAGACCCTCACCAGAGGAAGTCAGCTTCTTGCCGGCGCTGATGAAAGGCTTGGGAATTACTCTCAAGCACTTCTTTGTCAACGTCACGACCAAGAGAGACGTCGAGACCCTTCAGTATCCAGAAGAAACCGAAGCCTACCCGGAGAGAAACCGCGGATTGCATCGGCTCATGTTGCGCGAAGACGACACCGTTCGCTGCGTTGCGTGCATGTGTTGCCCGACCGTTTGTCCGGCGAACTGCATCACGATTATTCCCGCAGAACGGGACGACAACGGCGTCGAGAAATACCCGGCCGTATTTGAGATTGACGAGCTTCGCTGTGTTGTCTGTGGACTCTGCGTAGAGGCCTGCCCGTGCGATGCCATCCGTATGGATACCGGCATTCACGCGCCATCGGTTGAAAATCGGCACGAGTCTATCATGAACAAAGACGCGTTACTCAAGCTCGGCGCTCGGTCTATTGCCACACAAGGTGGCACTGGTTCTGACTGGCGAGACGAGTAGAGTCTTCGGGGCAATTCTAGTGATATCCCCGACGACTATTGCTTGACGATACCGGTTCACATCGCTATCCTACTAACCAGGCACTCACTGCTATACTCGATCCGAGGAAAGAGTCTTTTCCCTATATTTCTATCCAGGGATCTGCCGCTGGCTATAGGTGTGCACGCCCGCTCGTCGGGAAGCCCGAGGTAGCTATTGTGGAACCCACCTGCGCGACGCGTAGGGGATAGACCAACTCCTCACCGGTTGCGCGGTGGCCTATTTTGAAAACGGACAGCTCTGACATCGTTCAGGCTGTCCGTTTCTTTTTGTTTGTGCCCGAGGCATGAATGAGCATCTTACCCAAATGCACACAGGAATCGGCGTCCCCTAGCTCGCAGGCTTTCGCCTGGGTTTGAATCGAAGAGGCCAGAAAGCTTCATGCTTGGCTTCTGCCTGTTCTCAAGACCGACATCGGTCATCGATGTATCGCCAACGAAGATGACTGGGATTTCAGCAGGCTTTAGAAGTCGTTTTGTTTTTGTCCCAGTTACCATTGCTTCAATACCGGTTGAAGATGTGGGGTGGCCCTCTGTGCCGAGAGATCTCACAACATCTTCTGTGTCTGATTCGGTTTCAGTCTTCAGCAAAAAAAGACACAAGGCCAGAGCGAGTGAAATCGCTATAATCAGCAGCCGTCTGGGGGACAATATCGCGATGACGGACAATATTACCCACGATATCGCCATGTAACTTCAACCGATAGACCGAAGGGCGATGTCCCGCGTTTGAGTATGGATGAGCTACTGGAACATCTGCGCTCGTTTTTCTTGGCGCGCACTTTGCCTGAGTATTTTACTTTTGGCACAGTTGCCTTCGGCCGAGGCTGCAAACCGGGTTCCGACGAACAAGCGCGCCAGGAGAGTGATTGCCCGGGTTTCCCCGATTCTGAAGCATGAGCTCAAACGCAAAGGGTTGGAGATGGGGGCACCGATATTTGTGCGTATCTTCAAAGACCCGGGCCGCCTAGAAGTGTGGGTGCAGGGCCGAAACGGCAAGTTCCGACTCTTCAAAAGCTACGAGATCTGCTTCTACTCTGGCGACTTGGGTCCAAAGCAAAAAGAGGGAGACATGCAGAGTCCGGAAGGGTTTTATCTGGTCAAAGCGAGACAGCTCAATCCTGGAAGCAGCTACCACCTCTCCTTCAATCTCGGTTTTCCCAATGCCTACGATCGCAGTCACGGGCGCACTGGAAAAGCTCTGATGGTGCACGGAAACTGTGTGTCGATTGGCTGCTACGCGATGACCGACCGCTACATTGAGGAGATCTTTACGCTTGCCCACGCAGCCCTCAAGAATGGCCAAGCGGGATTTCAGGTTCACTCCTTCCCTTTTGTGTTGAGCGAGAAAAACTTGCGTAAGAGAAAAGCCAGCCCTTGGCAGGGCTTTTGGGGAAACCTCAAAGAAGGGCACGACATTTTTGAAGCGACTAGGCGTCCACCACGCGTCCGCGTTCGTAGTGGTGTATACGTCTTTCGAAAGTGATCGACTTTGACCCAACATGGGCGCTGACCAAAGCGGGCAACGCGCACAGCACAGTGGCAGACGCGTATGGCGAGCTCTCCTGGCCCAGCCACGACAATCTTCCGACACCGGCAGCGGGGCAGCCCTATGGCCGAGTGCTCTTGCTCGAATGTCAGCCCGCGCAGCTCCCAGCCGCAGAACTAGTACTAATCAGGTGGCGTCCCGGACAACGCTGTGCGATTCACGATCACGGCGGCGGTCATGGATTTGTCTACGTTTTGCAGGGCGAAGTTCACAATGAGGCCTGGCCGGATTCGGAGTCGCTAACAAGCGGAGTCCCCGGACAAAAGACAAGCTGGTCTGCCGGTTCGTCGATTCCCATTGGCAGCCAATGCGTGCACTCCATGATGGCCCGAGCCGATGGCCCGACGATTTCGCTGCACTTGTATATCGGTGCCAGTACTGCGATGACGATATACGACCCCGAATCAATGCGACGTTTTCTGGTTTCGAATAACCATGGCGCTTGGCTGCCGGACGACAGCGAAATCTTGGAGGAATTGTCTTGGACGAAAAAGTAATCTGGATTGGCTATACAACCAAGTACCGTACCGGCGGACCGATGCTCAAACGCATTGCCGAGACCCTAGCTGCGGACAAAGAGGGTACAGCCAAAGTGATTTGCCTAGCGGTTGAGTCCAAGCAAGCATTCAAAGACTCCATGGCCGAGATCGCGAATAACTCGCAGTCGCTACAAGAACTACATTTCATCGGACACAGCGGGATGTACGGCCCTATGTTCGGCACCACGTCTTGGCCCGAGCAACTCAGCCCGCACGAATGGCGCAGCCTTGACATTCCTTTTGCGGGAGAGGCCCGAGCGTATTTTCACTGCTGCCGTTCAGCGCGCTGGTTTGCTCCGTTTTTTGCCAGAACCTACGGCATCAAAGCCTACGGATATCACTGGTACACCACATTTTCGACAAGCCCGGACAGATTCGGATGGCCCTCGCCGCTAACCCCCTCCGACGCTCCGATCTACATGTTTGGCTGCCGTGGGAAAAAGTCTCATGGACTCCTAGCGTCTGCTCGAAAATACGCGGGACTGACGAAGCCCGAGTCTTTCGTGGAGTTTTCGCCGCCGGCAGAAATGGTCGATGCGACATACGATTCTGTGGCTGACTTGTACAATCAAGCCTACACCGACATTCGAGTGCGAAAGGACGAATGGGCTTGGCTCTCAGAACGACTGGCTGAGTCTCCCGCTGGCCGAGTGCTCGACATTGGCTGTGGCAACGGAGCCCTTCTCAATGCTCTGGCACCATCGATCGAGACCGGACACGGCGTGGATCTCTCGCCAGAAATGCTAAAGAGGGCGACGCAAAACAATCGCGAACACTCCCACCTTCGTTTCTCGCAGGTCTCAGGGCCGAGCTTGCCCTGTGAAGACGGCAGTATCGACACAGTGATTAGCTTGCTCTCCTATCGCTATCTCGACTGGGACCCGATGATGGCCGAGATACACCGTGTTCTGGCACCAGGTGGCCGTATCTACATAATTGACATGGTTGCCTGTACCCCATCGGTGCGCGAAATGCGCACGGTCTTG
>JAESTW010000710.1 GCA_016763395.1 Kofleriaceae bacterium | reverse complement strand
TACTGCGACGAAGGCGGTGTCTGTGTTGCCGCGATAGCGGTTTGGTAGGTGTTTTCGTCGACCGCCTGTCCCAAGAATCTCGCCTTGCTTATCGCTCGTATTTTAGTGCATGAAATCGATGGGGAGCCAGCCTATTATGGATTGGAAGGTGACCGTCGCCAGGCTGGCCAGCACCAGTGTCGCGTTCATGATCACGATCGCGAAACTGACTTTCATTTCCTGAGTGTGCCACGAGAGGCTTGCGAGGCAAGCTATCTCCTCCGGGGTTGGCGCAGGAATTGGCGACTAGCTCGATTGGTGTGCGGGGCCTTCGCTCAGTACTTGCATGAGCACTGGGAGTAAGGAGATGTTGGCGTCCGCGTTGTCGATGATGAGACCACCGAGTGTCGCCAGAACTCTTCCTAGAAGTACAAAGTGCCGGGGAGTGCGCAGTCCGGGAATGGCCTGGGTTGCGGTGAGCATTTCTTGTATGGCAGCTTGCGGATTGGCGGCCCAGGCTTTGGCAGCATTGTCGTCTTTGAGAATCGCCAGCAATGTATCAACCAAAGAGACGATGGCGTCCTCTTGTCCAGAGCTATCGCTGGTAAAACCGAGAGCGACGAAGCTCTGGTGGATTTCTTCGGAGTTCTTGGTAAAAAGAGCGCCGAGAAGAGTTCTGTATGCGGCTAGTTCAGGCTCGGACAAGACTCCACAGCAGCCAAAGTCCAATAGAACCAGCGTGCCATCTTCTTGCACCAAGATGTTGCCGGAATGCGGATCAGCGTGGAAGTACCCGTAGCGTAGGATTTGCCGAGCATAGATTGCGGTGAGGCGAGTGAGTAACTCCCGCTTGCCGGCCTCGTCTTGCTCAGCCAAACTCAAATCGAGAGAGCGACCAGGCATCCATTCCAATGTGAGAACGCGTTTGCCGCTTAGGTCTTTTTCTACACGGGGAATGCAAACTCCCTCCGACGAGTTGAGAAGCCTGCCCAGTGTCTCGCATTCTGCGGCTTCCAGTTCGTAGTCCAGCTCCTCTCGGACAGAATCAGCCAGCTGGTTTAAGACAGGCGCGCAATCGAGGGGGAGGGCGTCGCCCAAGGCCTTCGCGAGCGCGCGGAGGATCGCAATGTCGCTTTCTACCTCGTCTGCTGCGTTGGGGATTTGCACCTTCAGCGCATAGTCTTGTCCGTCGTGGCCTTTCGCCCGGTGGACCTGTGCTAGAGATGCCGCCGCGAATGCCTCTTGATCCACGTGGGCGAAGAGGTCTTCAATACTTTGTCCGAGTTCAGCTTCGATAACGGGCCGGATTTGGTCAAAGGGCAGGGCGGGTACTTGATCCCGCAGGCTTGCGAACTCGGTAATGTATTCGGCTGGTAAGAGGTCTGGGCGCATGGACAAGAACTGTCCGAGCTTGAGAAAGGTGCCTCGGCACTCAATACAAAGTGCGCGAATGGTCCGAGCATGCTTCTGGTGCAATACTGTTAGACGTTTCTGGTGAGCAGATACCAAGACATCGGCGGCGGCAAACTCTCCCCGTGCCATCTCCACTCGGTAGCTCACGGCAATTGCCAGAACCGTCTTGGCCACACGCAGAGCCTTGGGACTTGCCCGGAGCCCCTGCCTGCCGCTGTCGAACCGAAAACTGAGCAATTGCAGTAACTCTGTCCTGGTGTCCGCAATCTCCTGTCCGTCTCGCCGGACACTGGTGACAAGAGAATCGACCTGCGCTAGCAAGTGTCCGAATAGCCCTACGCTTTGATCGAGGGCGTTAGCGACGCCTTGGGCTGAGTCTCGGAGCGATGAAATGGTTGCAGATATCATTTAGCTCTCTCCTTGATCTGAGCCGTCTTGCGATAGTGCAGAGACGCAGCTCAGGCAGTGAAAAATCGGTGTTGTTTTCGTGTCACAAACGGCGATCGCTGCAACACAGCCTTTGGCCAAGATACCGTTACAACTCGCGCACAGAGCATTGAGATTGAGAGTGAGTTCTTGCCAGCCCAGAATCTGTGGCTCGCTTACTGGTGCCTCCGGGGCGTCAGGCATGACCGCAGCCTTGGCAATGGAGGTCCCATCGATTACAATTTCCTCAACAATTTCAACAGTATTTAGCAAAATGTTGCGAACTAAATTGGATACCGAGACGCCTAAGGCCGCTGCCTTTTCCCGAAGTTCGCTATCTAGGTGCTCCGAGACTCGGGTGTGTAGGACGCGTTGTTTTTTTTGATCTTTGTTGAATCGTGACACGTTGTTGATTCTTGTGTATCACAATGTGACGCATTTGGTCAAAGGGAAATGCAGCCCGCAGTGATCCTGAGGTAGCCACTGTGCTATCAAGCTAGAATGTTCGGCACCCTACGCCCCGCTCCTTATCAGGTTTCACGAGACGGCCGGCAGGCATGCTGTGACTAACATGCCCGCTCCAGAACGAGTTGCAACGCGGACAGGCTCAATGTCCCGCAAGGCGTTTCAGACCAAGTATTTGGAAACTCGAACCCCCCTTGTGTTGCGTGGGGCAATGACAGACACAGCGGCTGTCGCGCATTGGGATATGGAGTTTTTCGCCAGCCGCTATGGATCGCAACGAGTTCCCATTGACGGCATACGCTCGGGGCTCTTCATGGAACTTGGCGAGTATATAGAGCGACTCAGAGCTGTCCGAGATGAGACTGAGCCAGTCTTGTACATGCGCAACCTGCTTCTCTTTGAGACATTTCCCGAACTTCGCCAGGACTTCGCGATGCCATGGATTGCTCAGCCCAACTGGCTACAAAGTCCGCTGGTAGGAGATTATAGTGGTGGTTCATGGCGCTATTGGGTCGAACTTTTTCTCAGTGGCCCAGGCTCTCGTTTCCCTACTGTTCACATCGACCCCTATTTTACTCATGCATGGTCTATCCAACTCTCGGGTCGCAAAGACTTTTGGCTTTGGCCCTCGTTGGCAGAGGAACGAGAGAAGATGCGTGCTGGAGAGGCCCCTTGGCAACATGGAAACGAGGTGAAACCGGACACGGAGCTCTCGGATTTCTTTGGCGATAGAGAGTGCTATCGCTTGACCCTAGAGCCCGGTGATCTAGCCTTTATTCCAGCAGGCTGGTGGCATACGACCGAGACTCACGAAGCGTCGCTCACCTTGGGCGGCAATTTCGTCGAGTCGTCAAATTGGTTCGACTTTTCTCGGAGCTACCAGAGCCGGAACCCAACGCACTCGCGAAGGCAGGCTCTCAAGCGCAAAGCATCATCGCTAGTTGCGTCCAGAGTACTATCCTGGGCGCAACGTAGGTATCGTTAGGTTGACGGCTTTAGAGTTTTTCGCAGAACTCGATGCGCCGGGGAACCTTGTGCGGAGCTAGGTTTCGAGCACAGTGATCGATAATGTCTTCCGCTTCAACGTCTTCTTCGTCGGCGACAACTCGCGCTACCACAATCGACCCAGTGTAAGGATCGCTGAGTAGCCGTACCTGCGCAGCTCGGACAGCGGGAAAGGACTCGAGGCATCCCTCTACTTCTCCGAGCGCAACCCGCTTGCCTTCGATTTTAACAATGTCGTCTTCTCGGCCGGACAGGCTGAGTCGCGATGAGCGGTCCATCTTGCCAATGTCCCCAGTTAGGTACCAGCCATCCTTGTCGGTGTGTCCGATCTGTGGTCCGTCGCCAACCACGGCCTCGTTCTTGTCGATTTCTTGGAAGGGACCGATTGATACCGGACTGAGACCAGGACCACGAAACCAAATCGATCCACTTTTTGTAGAGCGAGACTTGGATCCTTTTAACGGAGTAAAGCGGACTTCAGAGCCTTCGAGAACTTTCCCTACGGTCTCCGGGTTTTTGCCCGGCATGTCGAGTGAAATGACCCCAGTTTCCGTAGAGTGGTAGCAGCCAATGATTTTTATCTCGTAGTGCTGAAGGATTGCTTCGGCAACTTCGGTTTCGAGAGGAGATCCGCCACATAGAAAGCGTGGGTTTTCTGCTTTAATAGGTTTGGCAGTGGGAAGCTTGGCAAGCTCGCCGTACATCAGCGGAGTGCCAGGCATGATGTCGATGTTGTGATCGCGTACAAGTTTTGCGACTCGTCTCGAAGAAATCTCTTCTTCAAGGAAGATGGTCGCACCCGTGCGGAGCATCGTAAGTAGCCCCAAGTCCCATCCGTACGCATGAAAGAGCGGCACCGCTACCAAGATCTTGGAGTTGGTGTCGATTTGCAGAGTCTCAATTAGCTGAGTGGAGACCGCTTCGTAGTTCTCTTTAGTGCGGAGAACTCCTTTCGGATCACCGTGAGAATCTGCTGTAAACATCACACAGATTGGATCGCAGTCGAAGTCCGGGCGGTCTCGTTTGAACACGCTGCAAGTGAGCAGGGTGCCCTGAAGTCGACGTCGTACTTCTGGGATTTCTCGATCGGAATCTTCGTCATCTTTAGTCGATGCATCGGTTCCCCGTGGCCTTGTTACAAGGGCACGAAGTGGTGCAGCTGCCATGATGAGTTCGAGTTCCCGTGTTCCCGTGGTGGGATCGATAGGAACGACCGTAACTCCGAGTTTGCTCAGAGCGAGAGCGAGAATAACGAAGTCAGGAACGTTGCCCAGCATCAGTCCAACCCAGGCACCCTCGGTCAAGTTCATACTTTTGAACTCTTGAGATCGCCTGTCTACCCGGTGGAGAAGTCCCCTCCAGGAAAGATAATTGTCTCGATAAATTAGGGCTTTGGCGTTGCCGCGTTGCTTGGCTGTTGTTTTGAGCCAGTCGTAGAGCAGTGTCATAGATGGATAGTCGCTATCTGGTCTGTCCAACAAAGATTGGAGGATTAGCTGCCGAATTCTACCAGTCCAATAAAGCAAAGAACAAGAGGTGAAGGACAAAGTGAGGCAAGGAAACACTTGCAAATGATCTCGCTTCGCGATAATCAGCCCTCTTCGAGGAGTGGTGTATGACCAAAAAACGCAATGAATTCGAAGAATTAAAGACACTTATCGTAGATCGCACGGATGCTATCGATAAGACCTTAGATGCCAGCTCACAAATGGCGCGCGCGATGGAAGAGTTGGTTGCTCGGCAGCGAACCAAAAATCGTTTTCAGCAACTGAATTCCTTTGTTGCGTATCTTCTCTTCACAGTACTGCTCGGTACCGGGTTTACGCTGCTGTATCAAAGCCGATCCGAGTCACTCACGGCAGCTCGAGACGAGGCGTTGTTGTCGGCTAAAGAATCTCGGGATCAAGCGCGCGATTTGCAAGATTCGCAAATCGATCGCAAGCGCTCTGCTCGAGCGGCCGCTGATTACTACAGCCTGATTCACGAGGGCCGCCACAGCGAAGTTATTGCTGGTTACGACAGCTTGGCTGAACTCGCGCTGAGCGATACCGAACGGGCAGTCTTTGATGATGGTCTAAAACGCGCACGAGCGAAAATGGTGGAAACCGGATATGCAGCCGGGGTGGAGGCATTTCAACGCAATGATTTTGAAGCGGCGACGGCAGAGTTACGGCGCGGACTGACCTACGCAGAGGAGAGTGAGCTCTCCTCTCAAATGCGCTACTACCTAGGTATTTCTCTATCTCGGCAAGGAAGCCAAGAAGAGGCCATCGAACAACTCGAATTGGCGATAGCGGGGCGGGTAGAACAAGCGGGTATTGATGATGCCGAGTTTCACCTAGCCAACACCTTTGTCCAGCATGGCCGTCTAAACGAGGCCAGCGCGGCTTTCCGTGCCTTTGCCAACAAACATCCCAATCATCGCTTTGCGCAGATGGCGCGGCGGAAGTCGGCACAGATACTGCGAGCCGCACGGGAACGTGATCGCATGGCCAGAGAAACTCCTAGACCACGCGTGCCCGCCCTTTCTCCTCCCAAACCTCAGTAACCATCATTGCCAGTGGGCTTGAGCCCGCTTGACCGAGCGTTATGGCCGGGCTGGTGCTGATCCGAAGCCCGGCTGCCCGAGGGCCAAGGCTCGAGCGAGGGCCAAGGCTCGAACGAGGGCCAAGGCTCGAACGAGAGATGAGGCTCGAACGAGAGATGAGGGCGCGGAGCTTATTCGAGTGAGAAGATGCCGCTCTGTCCGAAGGCGCTGGTGAATCGGTACTGGTACGAAAACCCGAATTCCAAAGCCGCAGAGGGTTCATCGAGACCAAAATCGGAAGCGATGAGCTCTGTATCAGCCACACCACCGTAGATCGTCAGCGCAGGAGCGAAGCTCACCACATGCTCCTTGCCCGGACCGAAGGCGTAGTCGGCGGAAACCGATGCCCGCGCTCCAAATCCTAGGAAGAGTTCGTCCGAACTGGGCTCTGCCTTTTGTCCAGTAATGTGAATGCCGGCCAAGGCAGTGAGTTCTATTTGATCGGTAACCGGGATGTGTTTGTAAATCGCAACACCGACATCGATGATCGTGAGTGCGGAGTTGAATGATGGCTCATCAGCTGGCAGGTTGGTAAACCCCAAGTAGCCTTGGGCGCCAACCTGGATGTCTGGCCGAAACAGGAAGTTCGCCATGACATTTAATTTCATACCGCTGGCCTTATAAAGGTCGACGTCACCCATGCCAGTGGTCACTGTGCCTATTCCCAGATTTGCGACCGGGGCCACTCCAGCCGCGATCGACCACTGCTAGTCACTGGTTGCAGCTTCTTTCTCCGCAAAAGGATCCAATCCCGGAACTTGCACAGGACCGCGCGGTGGAGGCGGATTTGTGTTTGGGTTTGTATTTGGATTCGTTGGGTTGGTGTTGGGATCCGTTGGGTTTGTATTTGGATCGCTTGGGTTCGTGTTTGGGTCGGTTGGGTTGGTGTTTGGATCGCCCGGGTTTGTATTTGGATTCGTTGGCTGGGCCGGAACCTGAGCTCGCAAGGCTTTTAGTACCGCGTTGGTTTTGTCTCTAAGTTTGGCGTCAGCACCATTGGGTTCTACTTGCTCACAAGCCTCAATGGCCTCTTGGAAACGTTCAAGATAGTTTAGCGAAAAGCACAGGTTGAAGAAAAATCGTCCCTCTGGGCTCACAGCAGTGGCCTGCTTAAAGTTTTTGTAGGCGTCCAAATACCGGCGCTCTTTGAAGTGCTCTTTACCAGCAGTATTGAGCCGCTCTGCTTCGGCATTTTGCGCCTGGGCCAATGCGGGCGCGGAAAGACTTGCGATAGCAACGACGGGAGCCAATGCCAATACCAGTCGTTTTCTGAAAGAATTCTGTGTCTTATGTAGTGCGTTGCTCATAGTCTAAGTCCTCATTTGGGTAGCGGAGAAGATACTAGCAGAGTCTCTTCGACGTGGCCGCGATTGCAGATCTTCATTTTTGTCCACGCTGTAGGATCAACCGCGCCACCGTGTGGGCTTTTAGGTGCCATTGCGCAGCATTTCCGAGCAGGACCGAGATTGTGATGTCTGGATCGTCCGGCTGGGTAAAACCCACAAACCACGAAAATGCCATGTACTCGGGGCTTGTCTGAGTCAGGCTGCCGGTTTTGCCAGCGACCTCTGTATTGACCAAGAGCAGGTTTCCCCCTTTGTCGTGGAACCCTTTGTACGCTGTGCCGAATCGCACTGTGCCAGTAAGCATTTGCGCCATCGAACTGGCGACTTTGTTTGAAAGGACCCGAGTTGGCTTCTTTGCTTCGACCGGGATCGTTCGATCGCTCTCCCGCAATTCGGAAACGATTCGTGGACTCACCGCCAAACCACCGGACGCGACTAGATTGGCAACGAGGGCACCGCCGAGAGGAGAGAGCTTCGTCTTCCAAAAGCCGGCCGCAACTCGTGAAAACTCCAGTGGGTCCGTGGGAAGTTCAATCGTACTCTTGTCCGTGGCTAGCGCAAAATCCGGTGCGGATCCAAATCCAAAATTCGCAGCCATCGCGCCCAAGTTCGAGGGAGTGAGGTTTCTGTGAGAGAACTTCGCAATCAGCGCGTTCTGAGATTTCGCCAAGGCAAAGCCCAAATTGTTGCAGCTGCCGTCAAGTTTGGGGCTGTCGGACAGATTGCTCTGTTCGATAGAGCGCACACCACCGTGGTAACAAAGTTTAGTCTTCGGGTGTACTCCAGCCTGCAGAAGGGCGGATGCGGTGACGACCTTAAAAACCGAAGCCGCAGGCGCCCAGGTTGTGACTGCCAATTGGTGGTCGATTTTGGCCAGCGGACTATTGGCATTTGAGATGCCCGAGAGCGCGAGTATTGTGCCGTCTTTGCGCATGACCACAACCGCGGCTTTCGGTGCCTGGGCTCTTTCGAGCGCGGACTCGACAGCCGCTTGCCACTGCGGCTCCAGGGTCAGTATGGCGATGCTGCCATCGGCCAATGGAACTTGGTAGCGGGAGTCCACTTCTTCCATTAGGCTCAAATCCAGTTGCCCTTTGAGACTCTCGTCTCCGATCAGCTTGTCCGGTCGCTTGGGCGGGGGCAGCGCCAACTCTTCTGTGGGAGAGTCGCCCACGATTCGAGCAGTAGGTGGAATTGGTGTGTCGCTGTCTCGAGAAAATCGGCTAAAGATCGCGAGCATCGCGAGAATTACCAAAAGTGAGTTGCGAGCAGATTTGCTGAGACTAAACATGGGCTGGCGAGGCTATGAGTGACAAAGAATGGGCAGCCTTGGCAAGTCTTAGTTCGAATTCATTTCGTCTGGAGCCAAACAAAAGGGATCCGAGCCGTATTTTACGGCAACAAAGCCGATAGGGTGAAGCGTATTCTTGTGATGAGGTTGGACAAGAGACGGAAGTGGAACTTATGGTTGGTGCACGGTCTCAAGGCCGAGTTCGCCAGTGAAATCTTTCCTAGTAATTAGTGCTGTGGCTCTTGTGGCAATTGGCTGTGGCTCGAAGTCCACGAGAAGGCCGGGCCGGACTGGCGCGTCCAACACTGCCATTGGCAGCTGCGCCGATGCGGAGTCGTCCGGTGTCATCTCCGAAAATCCCCGCTTGGTGTTTGCTTCCCGTGATCTCAACGGTGATTCGGTACCAGAAAAAATCGTTAGCGACGCCAATTTATGTATGCAGGGCAACTGTTTTTGGAATGTGTTCGCCAAGCAAAATGGATGCTCGCGCTATCTGGGCACGATTGAGGGCAGTCGCCTAGAAGTTCTTATCCCTGCAGGCAAGAACGGGTTTCGCTCGTTGCGAAGCTTTTGGGCACTGCCTAGCGGCCAGCGAGAACTCGTCCATCACTACCAGTTTCGCGAGACAGGGTACCAACTGACCGAGGTGTTGATCTGTCGTGAGGAAGGCGACAAAGGCATCCAATGTGCGTCGGAGGAACGAGGCAATGAGTAGCTGTTTGCCCAAAGTTCTAGTACAGTTAGCTATCAGGTGAGTGACACAAATGTCGGCAATAAAACGGTAGTCACCGTTATCTCAAAAATCTCCGAGCGTCCGGCTTCCCGTGACGCGTGTTTGGTTGTGATTTATGGGATGGAGCTTGGAAAGCGGTACAAAGTTGATCAGCCGGTGGTTGTGATTGGGCGCTCTTCCAAGGCGACGATTCAAGTGGATCACGAGTCGGTTTCAAGAAGCCATTGCAAACTTATTAACACCGGACAAACCATCATGCTTCGGGACAACGATTCCACCAATGGAACCTATGTCAACGATGAGCTGGTGGACGAGTACGTGTTGCGAGATGGCGATTTCATCAAGATAGGCCGATGCATTCTCAAGTTCTTAGTCGGAACCAATATTGAAAATGCATACCACGAGGAAATTTATCGCCTCACGACAATCGATGGCTTGACTCAGATTTTCAATAAGCGGTATTTCACCGAGACCTTGGAGCGCGAAATCGGCAGAGCACTTCGCTACCGTCGGCATCTCTCTCTGATCATGTTTGATATCGATCACTTCAAAAAGGTGAATGACAACTACGGTCACCTAGCGGGGGATCACATTCTTCGGGCACTGGCGGCTGCGATAAAAACTCGGATTCGCCGGGAAGATATCTTGGCGCGATACGGTGGCGAGGAGTTCGCCATCGTGCTGCCAGAGATCGAGCGTGAAAATGCTGCCGTGTTTGCGGAAAAAATTCGAATGCTCATCGAGAGAACTAGCTTCGAGTTTGAATCCTTGCAAATCCCTATTCGCATTTCTGTTGGTGTTGCCTCGCTCACCCAAGAGCTGGAAGATTGCGATGCACTGGTTAAGCGTGCCGATGAGAAATTGTATGAGGCTAAGAACTCTGGTCGGAATCGGGTAATTAGCTAGATGTCCCCGGCAGAAGTCGTAACGATTTCTAGCTCGGCCTTTGCCCCATGGCTGCGTTA
>JAESTW010000709.1 GCA_016763395.1 Kofleriaceae bacterium | reverse complement strand
GCTCTTCGTTGCTCAGTCGGTTACTGGGCCAGCCCAGCGCCCTTATTCGCGCCTCGCCAAACGAGCGCCTCGAACCCAGAATCTGTTCATTTATTTCCCCCAGCGCCCTTAGGCGACGTTGTGCAGGTGCACATCTCGTTGTGGGAATGGGATCGATACGCCATTTTCATCAAATGCGATCTTGATGCGTTCGTGTAAATCGAATCGGACATCCCAATAGTCTTCGACCTTGACCCAAGGGCGGACAACAAAGTTAACGCTGCTATCTCCAAGCTCGCTAACCGCAACTTGAGGCGCGGGCTCGCTGAGTACGCGAGAGTCTTGGGAGAGTATGTCCTGCATAATGTCTTTGGCTTTCTTGATATCGTCGCCATATCCAATGCCAAAAACCATGTCGATACGAAGATTGCCCTTGGCGCTCAAGTTTTCGATGGTGGTACTTCCCACCTGGCCGTTGGGGATAATAATGGTTCTGTTGTCCGGCGTAAGGATGACCGTATTGAAGACTTCAATACCTTCCACAACTCCTACATGGCCGGCAAGCTTGACCAAATCGCCCAACTTATAGGGGCGGAAGATGATTATCATGACACCCGAAGCAAAGTTGCCAAGAGAGCCTTGTAAGGCGAAACCAATCGCAAGCCCGGCTGCACCTAAAATGGCTACCGCTGCTGTGGTTTGAACACCCAGCCGCTCGAGTGCCGCGATAGCGACGACTGCGAGAAGGATTCCGCGAAGTACGCTTGTAAGAAAACTTCGTAGTGAGTCGTCGAGGCGCCCTGTGGTGACCTTACTCACCATATTGACGAGAACGTTGACCACCATTTTTCCAATGACGAAAACGGCGATGGCAACCAAAAGATTGATTCCAAAGGGGACGATATAGGCGTCTGCGAGCGCTTTTAGATAGTCGAGGCTCAGTTCAAATTCAGGCATAAAAATCCTTGTCTACTAGGGTTGAGCCACACTCTTGCAGACTTCTCTTGGAATCGTAAGGCAGCTCTCGGGTAATTCTGGGATACGGGGCTGGGATAAGGGACTATGAACCAGAACTGCGATGGTGACCACCTCTATCAAAAAGCTAGGCCGAAAGCGGTGTGAGCGGCTGGACGTATTCCACTCAGACCGCTTCCCCCCACTTCAAACTGGAAGTATTGCACGCCCAGTCCAAGAGCGAGAGTAACGTGTTGCCCGATGAGCCAGGTGTAGCCGCCGAGAACTCCAGCGTAGCCACCCAGATTGTCTTCAGAGCCTTTGCTCAAGCTACTGCCGACAACTCGGACAGATGCCCAGGGGCCGAAGGGAGCATTTCCGCGCCAGAAGTAGCGGTAGGCCGCTTCGATTCCTACTGCGTCGTACTCCTCATCGGTCAACACACTATCGATGAGTCGAATACTCGGACTGAGATAGAGGGAGTGATGGTTGGCGAAAGCATACTCGACATGCAAATGAAATAATCCCAGCGCACTGGTAAGTGGATCTACCTGCAGAGTCCATTTGGGCTTCTGAGCGCTTTCGCTAGCGACTGCAGGGGTCGGTAACTCTTGTGCGGAGGCGGGGGAGGCGACAAGCACTAGGCTTGCAGCAAGGAGGACACACTTCAGGAAGCACATGCCGGGAGTATAGGGTAGTTTTGCGCTATGGACGATTCAACTCGGATAGAAATCGAGGCCGCCGCGTTTCGCGCGATGGTCGCACACTTTCAAAAACGCAGCGATGTGCAGAACATCGATGTAATGGAGCTAGCGGGCTTCTGTCGAAATTGCCTGGCCAAGTGGTATCAGTCCGCCGCCTCGGAGCGTGGCGTGCCAATGGACAAAGCACAGGCACGGGAAGCGGTATACGGGATGCCCTACGAGGAGTGGAAAGACAAACATCAGACCTGAGTTCACGCTGAGTACGTGCAGACATTCCAGTATTTGTGTCCGCGAGCTTCGAAGAGGGGATAGTCCGAAAGTTTGTCTTGTTCGCTCAGAAGCGAGAGCTCGCGGCCTGCGAAGTATTCCTGGATTTCCTCGTCCGAGATCGAGTGTGGCGGTCCGTCCATCACCGAGGTGTCGTAGCGAAATACATTGATCATAAAGCGCGCGTTGTCCAAAGCGATCGAGCGCAGGTGAGAAACGTAGGAGGAGCGAAGCTCTCGCGGGAGAGCAACCAAAGCGGCTCGGTCCCACACTCGATCGATTTCACCGATATGGCTTTGGTCGATATCGAATATGTCTCCGCACAATATCGTGATGGATCCCGCACGATACAATTGTACAGCGCCCTGCTTCTGAATTTCGGGCGAGAGTCCTTTGTCCGAGAAAAACTGCTCGACCGCTAGCGGCACGAGTTCTACGCCGACAACCTCGTGACCTTGTTCGGCCAGCCAAATCATGTCTACGCTCTTTCCGCATAGGGGTACGAGCACTCGGTGAGGGCCGTCATCAAGAAAGGATGCGTAGGTAAGTAAATCGCTGTGCACATCGCTGTTGTGGAAGCCGATTTTTCCCTCTTGCCAGCGAGAGTGCCATAAGTTTTTCATTCCGCACTCTACCTTCTTGGCTGCGGAGTGCAACCTTAGCGGCAGGATGCTGGCGGAGAGACCGCTATCAGTGTGTATGCGACGTTTGGAAGGCAGATAGGGCGAGAAGAGGAACCGAAGTTCAAGTCGATTTTGGCCACTACGGTTAAGAGTAGCAGGGCCAACACCGTGTAGGAGAGGGGTTTGGCAATTCGGTGCCTCTTAGAAATGTTCTGCCACAACAACTCAGTCTCGCCCGGCGAGTGTGCGTCCGGGGCTTGTCGCAATTGCCGCAGCCGCAGCCAGTTCATGGCTCCCAGTGCGTGATACGAAGCGTAGAGCAGAGTCGCCAAGCCTACGTGAATCCGCAGCCCGGGGACCTTGAGCCCGATTACCAGAGGCGCAAAAGTAAACACCGCAAGCCAGATAACCTTGCTACCCCAGATACCCGAATATGCGACTTGCAACGCGTTCTTTTTATCACCGGACAAGTGAGATGGCGTTGGCTGGGGAGTATCATTCGATACCTCCGATGCTGCACCAATTTGCGACTGGGCAGATTCAGACAGGCGATAGACTCGTTGGCACATCGAATCCACGAGCACATCATCGCAGCTTGAGCAGCGCTCTCCAAGTTCATCTTCTGGCGCCAAGACTCCACATTCGCACTCGAGCATGTCCTGCGAGCACAAGAGCCCAGCGTTGGTCAAGAGCTCTAAGAGCGCCGCTACCTGTGTCCGGCTGGCATCCAACTGTGACGAGACCCGCCGAGGCAGCAAGAGGGTGGAGGGCGCAGACTGCGACAAGAGCAGGTCAAGCGCCACAAGCAGCTCTTGGCTATCTGGGTTGGCGTTGGCTAGCGGCTCGGATTCGCTGAAGAACATACGAAAAGACCTCCTCTGTGTTGGCGGTGAAAAAACGTACCCGGTCTTTTTCCGCCAAGATTTGCACATGAACTTCTTGGCCTTCTGAGATCGGGTTTGTCGGCGATGTTGTCGGTTGAAAGTAGAAGTTCCCGGCGTAGCCAATTCCTTTTTGGCGAAACGAGGAAAGTGCATGATCGACAATAGCAACTCCGAGGAGAGGGTCGCTAGCGGTCGCGGCTTTGCCGGAGACTCGTCGTCCTTCGACTGAATAGTCGATTTCTTGTGAGCGAGTTTCTGCCTCTTCGGTATTTTCGAGGGCGTGAAAGGTACTGATAGCGCGACTCAGATCAATGGCGGAGAAGAGGTTCAGATCGAGCCAGGGGGCCACGAGTTCGGCGAAGGTGTGCATTTCTCGCTCGTAGTTACCTCGGCTTGGCAGTTGTCCGACTTGCAGTATGGCTGTATTGGAAGTGAAATTCCAATGAAACCGAATGAGGCCGCGGGAGCTTGTCCGGTGGTATGCTTGGTAGAGTATCGTCTCGTCGTTCTCGATGGCGACTTTGTCGTTGTCCGGTCTTCGATCGATCGTGTCTCGCCGGCAAAAGGCTGATATCTCCAGGCTGCTGTCCTGGTGTTGTATCGAGGCTAGAGTCATCTCGCTGGGCAAAAGCAAGGATAGGGGAGCGTCGAGCAAGGCGGCACAAGGATAGGACTTCAGTTTTTTGCGAAACGCACTTCGCTCTGTCCAGCTTTTGAGCTTTCCCTCTGGACCTGCGAGTAGAAATACATGCTGTTTGTCCAAAGGCTCGACTTTGCCCAGAAACACGAAGATGTCCTCCTCCGTGATGTTCTCAGAGAGTAATGCGTCTCGTATCCGCTCCAATAGCTGCGCTTTTGAACCGGAGCGAGAAAGCTGGTGTCCGTCCAAGAAGGCTTGCAGGTGGTCTCGGCGGAATGGAGCCAGGCAAGAGACAAACTGCGCCAAGCGTTCTTTGGTAGCCCGCTCCCTTGCCTTGCTGGAAATGTTCGAACCCTTCGGTAGCGTCATCTCTTGATCTTTCACTCCGCCGGGCCCCTTGTCGGCCCGCCCAACTCAACTCAACTCTGTCGGCCCGCCCAACTCAACTCTGTCGCTCAAGCTTTTCCAACTGGCGATTCAAGTGGCGGAAATGCATGGGAATCGAACCCACCGTACGGACGCTCACGCGACGCACCATTGGTTTTGAAGACCAAGCCCAGCACCAGTCCAGGAAGCACTTCCGCTACGCAGTTTGCAGCGAAGCCGTTGGTAAAGCAAGTGCGTCGGCGGTTTAAGTCAGCGATCCAATTGAGAAGCTAAATAAGTAGCGCCTCAAACCCAGAATCTTTTCACTTACTTTCCCTGCGCCCTTAGCAGCCCGTGGTGAAAGTAAGCGTTGGGGGCTGAGGGCATTTCGTTTGACATTGGCAGTCTAAAGATTCACGGGTTGCGGTCGAGTCGAGGCAGTGGACGACTGCAGATGAACGATGTGAGCCTAGGCATAACCCTGAAGAAACTTTCCAAGCAGGAAGGTGAATGGACATTGGAGGTGGAACGCATGGTTCCCCTCGGCCGTTCTCTACATCAGCCAGTGCCGCAAAAGATTGAGGGCCAAGCCCTTATCGGACGACATTTGCGCGCAGTCCCCGAACTCGCCGGTATGGCTGCGGTTACTGAAGAATTGATGCTGAATGACCAAGCTCTGGATTGTTACGAAATCTGGGAAGGAAAATGGGTGGACGAAGATATGATTAAATCACTTGCTCCTTCGAGAAAACAAAGCGGCGGTATGGCTCCCGCCGGACCACGTGGTTCTGGGGTTAGCCGCCGTGAACTTGCAAAATTGCAACGTATCAGCGATGCCTTGGCCAAGCGAGTCGCGCTATTGGAAGGCGCAAGTGCCAACAGTTTGGTGACTCAGTTCGATCAGCTGAGTCGGGTCTTGTCGTCCTTTGCCTCACGGCTGAAAACCGTGGAAGAAAAACTTGGTGTAGAAGCTCCGCCTGAAGTTGCGATTCCGCCTGTCGGTGCCGCAGGACTAGCTCCCGCTCCCGCTGCCCCAGTTGCTGGCGCTCCCGCCGCCCCAGCCGCCGCTGCTCCAGTCGAAGCCGCCGACCCTGCTGTCGCAGAGGAGTCTCCAGCCGTAGACGAAGAGCCCAAAGAGGAAGTGATTCAGCCCGAGAAGCGCATGCGAATGCCCAAAGTTGGCGCATTGAAGCAAGCACTGGTCATGTTGGTGGGCGAGGAGGTAGCGTTGAAAGAGCGCGAGGAAAAGGTCGACTTGGGCGCCGATACCTACTACAGAGTAAGTGTGTTGGACGATCAGGATGTCTTGGTTGGTCTGATGATCGCCGACACTGAGGCGACGATTCGCTTGTCCTCGCTCTTGCTGATGTTGCCGGACGCCGAGAGAGACGGTCAACTTGAGACAGGGGAACCGAGTGAAGATTCGACAGAGACCATGAGTGAAATTTTCAACACCATGTCGGCCACACTCAACAATGTTAAGAACAACCCACATGTTCGGACAACACCGCTGATAGAAATGCCGCAAGACGAGTTTCAGTGGCCCAACACATGCAAAAGGCGGCTGGATGTGGATGTCGAGGGTGGTGGTGTACTCATCATCTGTGCAATCTAAGGGCCCGTTCATGAACGACATTTTCCCGTGCTACTCCACAATAGGGTTTGTCCCAAGGATTGGCTCAGGTCATACTGAGACTAGTGAGCCAAGCTAGTCAACATCGAAGGGGCGCTGTCGTCGTTGTCGTCGCTCTGGCGGTGCACGCGGCTGTTTTTGGAATATGGCAAGCAGGGCAGGACCCCGCCGAGGTTGCGGGGCACGAGACTAGCGTCACATCGCTAGATACCGTGCCTTTAGCGGTAGTGGAAGTGGCGATGCTGTCCGGCGGGCACGAATCGTTAGAAATCGTCGAGTCTGAAGATGAACTCGCGTCCGCCTCGGACCAAGAAGGTGAATTACCCGAGAATGCACTGCGAGATTTTCGCAATACTCCCGGGACATCACCGGGCAGGCGAGCAGCCGGACAGGCGGGCCAGGCTACCTTCGTGCCAAGACAAGATCGTGACTACCGCAGCAAGAGTTTGTGGAATGCCAACGCGGCCACGGAAATGCAAAACACGGCCAATGCCAAACTCGGTAAGCAAACACCTGAATCGGTGGAGAAACGGGAGCGCCCAGGCTATTCCGAAGAACGCATTCTCAAGGGCAAGCGGCGCACAGGTGGCGCTGCCTCTCGGACAGGGCATCGCGAGGGAGCGGGCGAAGGTGGGTTGCCCGGAGAGTCGGGACAAGATTGGTTTGCATCGGATCCGCAATTCGACATAGCGCCCCTGGCGGCGACCAAGAAGAGAGAGGGCGCAGCATCTCCGAGCCCTGAGAGTCCACGTGTGGACCAGGGTACTAGGTCTACGGAGAATTCTGAGCGCGGGATTGTTGAGTCGCAAGCCAGCGCCAAAGCCCGCTCCTCACAAAAGAGTCCCAGCATTTTTGACTTGGGGGCGCCGTCTCGACGCGGACAAGGAAAACTCGGCGCCGGCGGAAGCGATGGCAGGAGTGTCGCCACGCATTCGGGAGATGGCAGCGCAGCGCAAGCTGGAGCAGGAACTCAACAGGGCCTCGCTGCTACCCGGGCATCGAAGAGCAATCCCTATTTCTTCGAGATGTATCGCCGGATTGACAAAGAAGTGACCTTTCCCCGAAAGCTGGCGTTGGCTCTGGAGCAAGGTGAACTCGTTGTCCGGATGCGGCTTAGCGCTCGGGGAGAAATCGAGTCGATTCGTCTAAGTAAGAAAAGTGGGTATACGCAATTTGACATCGAGGCGTTGCGTGCGTTTCGCAAAGCCGCGCCCTTCGGTCCGGTGCCAGTGAGCTTGCTAGCGGGCAGGACGACGCTGAGAGTGATAGCTCCCTACTACTTTCGCAATCGGATAATACGCTGATCAGAACGCTTGGCTGCTCAGCGAGCTGGGGTGTGGGCACAGCTTTGCTGCTGCTATAGGGCCCAACCCTAACGCCTTCCCAAAGAGTGTCGTGCTTCCCTCCACGGTATTGCCTCCTCATCTTTAGCCGCTGCGTTGTTGTTTACACGGGGATTCCCGGACAACGAACTCTTGTCCTTGTGGGGTGTTGGCTCTTTTCGCGTATCCGTGTTAGCGCCTCGATCAGGTGCGTCGCTTGAACAAGCAATCAACAGTACAGCTGTTGCAAGGATACTATCTTTCCCACATTTCCCCCCCTTCGACTCCCGATATCTGGGCCGATCCTACACGCGAAATACTGCCAGATATAGAAAACTGCCAATCTCACTGCACGGATTTCGATATATCGAGCAATTCTAGCAAATTACCGAGTTCATCACGCTTCAGTGATTTTGTTCCGATTGCCACCATATACGTTTTCCAGGGCCGGTCTGAG
>JAESTW010000708.1 GCA_016763395.1 Kofleriaceae bacterium | reverse complement strand
TGGCTTTGCAGTGTTTAGAGGATATGCGTTTCCTGCTCCATCTCTCCACCACCGCCCTACTTTTGAGCGTCGTTTCTGGCTGTGAAATGCATGACTCGTTTGACGAGCTGAATCCAGATCGACTGGATATTTATGGCGAGGACAGCCGTGCCGAACCCTATGAATTTGCCGAAACTAGTGTGGAGTTTCGAGCTGTCCAGGCAACCGCTGCGCTAGTTAATTTTAGCGGTGGTGCACAGCCAGCTGGTGAGTTGCGCCTGTATCGAGGCGAGTCCTTAGGTCGCGAGAAATCCCTGTGTGATGGCGTTCGCTTTGAAGAGCAGCCGGTATTGAGTTCATGTACCGGCTTTCTGATTGGCCCCGATTTGCTCGCCACTGCGGGCCACTGCGTCAACGAGAGCACCTGCGGCAACATCAACATCGTATTTGATTACCGCCTCACCAGTGCCGACGATACCAGCCTTGACGGTGAGGTTTTGGTTTTTCCAGCGGACAATGTCTACACCTGCATCAAAGTAGAAGCTCATGACTATGTGCCGGGAGGAAGCTGCTCTTCGGACTACGCGATACTCAGACTCGATCGCCCGGTCACAGGGCGCGTGCCTTTGCAGCTCAGCGATGCGACTCCCAGCCGCGGTGAAGCCGTCTTTTCCGTTGGTCATCCCAGCGGCCTACCAACCAAAGTTGCTAGCGATGCCATTGTTCGTCAAAGCGAGGGCAGCACCTTTCGTTACGAGCTGGATCTCTTTGCCGGGAATTCAGGTTCTCCTGTCCTCGATGCCAAGGGCGAGGTTCGGGGAATTCACATTTGCGGCGGGCAGGGCGATTACACGAGCGATCCCGCTCCTTGGAACCCAGATTTCGACTTGGCCGACGGCTCCTGCCAGGTGCCCACAGTTTGTGACGAGTACTGCGGCAGTCTGGGTGTCGCCCATGACATCAGTGCCTTGCTGCCCGACATTGCGAATCTAGACACGAGCCTGTAAAACCGGGGCGTGGACTTCTTGCAACATGTGAAGACCTTGGCGTGGAAGGACATCCGCGTTGAGTTTCGCAGTCGTGAGATTGTCTACACCATGACCTTCTTTGCGGGCATGGTTGTGTTGCTCTTCTCCTTCGCCTTTTTGCGCGAAAGCTCTGCTGCCAATGGTGGTATGATTACCGACGCCAGCCTGAGCCCGGGCTTTATCTGGGTCGCCGTACTCTTTTCAGGCACCTTGGGATTGTCCCGCACTTTCGATCGCGAGCGCGAGACCGGAACAATGCGCGGCTTGCTCTTGTCACCTATGCCTCGCGCCGCCATCTTTTTGGGTAAGGCAGTGGGAATTTTTGTCATGGTGCTCGTGGTTCAGGCTGTAGTGCTACCACTTGTGGCGCTCTTCTTTGACGCCCCGCTCTTTGACCATCCACTGGCGCTTCTATGTTTAACTCTCGCGGGAACCTTAGGGTTTGCGCTAGTTGGCTCTGTGTTTGCCGCTATGTTGCTCAAAAGCGGCTCTCGTGAGGTTTTGCTCCCCGTCGTATTGTATCCCATCTTGGTGCCACTCTTCATTGCGGCGATAAAGGGCACCGCTACCATGATGTCCGGTAGCATGAGCGAAACTTGGTTCTGGATACGGTTTTTGCTGGCCTACGATCTTATCTTTACAGTCGCAGCACTCTGGACTTTTGAACACTTGGTTATCGAATGAAAAAAGCAGTCCCACTCTATATCGGTACCGCCGCACTTTGCATGGTCGGCTTCGCCTACACGCTCTATCAAATCTTCTATGTAGCGCCTCTCGCGCAAGCGCCTCTGTACTACAATCAGAAGATTTTTTACTACCACGTGCCCTGCGCCTTCATGCTCTTTGCCGCGGTTATCACCTGCGGTATTGCCAGTATTAAGTATCTACGTAAACGCGAGGAGCGATGGGATGATGTCGCCTTTGCGGCGGCTGAAGTGGCTGTCATGTTCGGACTCATCGTACTCGTCACTGGTGTCCTGTGGGCCAAACCGGCGTGGGACAAATGGTGGGTTTGGGATGCTCGTCTTACCTCGGCACTTCTCTTATGGATGACAATGCTTGCGTACATGCTCGTGCGCAAATACGGCGGCGCGGGGGCAGAGCGTTTGGCGGCAGGCCTGGGGATTTTTGCCATGATCAATATTCCTTTGGTCTACGCCAGTACCCGCCTGTGGAAAACCAATCACCCCTCGGCCAACACGGTACCCTCACTTGACTCTTCCATGCGTGCGGCTCTGTGGCTCAGTGTTCTTCTCTTTACTTTCTTCTTTATCCTCTTGCTGCGATTGCGAATTGACGCGCAACGAGCAGAGAGGCGTCTGTACCGCTGCCGAGAAATGGCTCTTGATGCGGGACTGTTTGAGTAATTTTATGCGTACAACAGCACAGTATTTACTTCTGGGTATTTTTCTTAGTTTACTAGCATGGCCGACTATTGGCCAAGCGCAGGTAAAAGGTCCGGCTCCCTACGAGAGTGCCATGCGATCCGAGTGCGCCGAGGAAATGCGCAAAGACCCCGTCATTCGCGCCGAGTGCAAAGCCCAGTGGACCGATGAATTACGCGAGCAGGACTTTCGGCAAATCACCAAGGACAACAAGCATGTGGTCATGGCGTACGCCGCGATCTGGATCATCGTGATGCTCTTTGTGGTCGCGCTATGGATGCGTCAACGCAAGCTCACTGCGGAAATCGCGAGGCTTGAGGACGAACTCAAGAAGGCCGCGGCGGAATAAGATGCCTACCAGCGGACACTTTATTTTCATCCCGGCAGTTATGCTTGTCGGAATACTCATCGGCTACATCCTCGGTAGCCGGGCTCAAGCCGACTTGGCAAACCTCGAAGCCCGGCGAGAGGAAGAGCGAGAAGCTGCCCGCATCGCCCGAGCTGAGCGAAAGGCCGTACGCGCAAAGGCTGCGGCCAAGTCTGAATAAGTAAGACCGCCCGCGTTACTTCTTGGTTACGAAGGCCCAGCTCTGGGTGAAGAGCTTGCCAGCGTCGGTCTTCACGTCGTACGCCGCGCCTTTGCCGTGCACCTTTAGGATTTTAGCCGGGACCCACTTAAGGCCACCCATTCCGCTTTTCTCTCGGGCCAATACCTTCATGCCCTTTTTCAACGGCTTGTTGCCTTTGATTAGCTTCAGATCCGCTTTGTCCATTGGCACAAGGGTCGAGTCTTTGGCTTTCAATACGTAGACCTTGTCGCCAGCATCGTAGACCGCCCAACCAATAGGCCATCGCTCACCATCTTGCCAGCGCAGCGGTGATCCCAGGGTGAACTTGCCATTTCCTATAGAAATAAACATGTCCGGTTTTCCGCTCTTGGTAGAAAGTTTGCTGCCAGAGAGGTAGCTCATCGTGACCTTCTCGGCATCGACACTTTCGACAACTCCGTAGAGCATGATTCCGGCGATGGAGGCGATGGGCTGGCCTTTCTTGAAGTCGCTGGTTTGCTTGCTAGCCGGAACGACAAAGGCAGAAGGTGCGAATCTATCGCTCATGCCGCGCAGCCAAATTGTATCGTCGTGGGTGCTTTTGTAGCGATAGCCAGCAAGTCGCCACGCGCCGTCGCGATCGATGCCTGCAGCCCAAAAGCGGTCTTTGCTGTCCGGTGTTAACTCGGTCTTGGGCAGTTCCCAGGCGGCGTAGCTGAGTTCTTCAGGCGGACGGGTTAGTGCCTCTTTGGCCGCGAGTAATTCCTTTTGCTTCGCGATTGCCACGTCCAAACTTGCCACCTTCTCCGCTTTGTTGCCGGACATCTGCTTGGTCATCAGCACATCCCCGATTCGGACAGGGAGAGTTTGCTTGCCGTAAAGCTTACGTTTTGAGTTGGTGTCGTCGGCAAAGAAGAGCTTCTTGTCGCCTTCGCCTTCATAACCGCATTCTCCAGGCTCGGTCTCAAACACGGCTTCGCCTTTTCTGGGGAAGGACTTCTTGCGCCACATTGTGCAGGTGTCGCCTTTGAGAACGTACACTCCGCTACTGACGCAACCAATAGTGGTATCGCCGGCTACCAGTCCAGAACTGCCGAGGCCTTGATAAAAGGTATCACCATCGAATACAAAGTTAATGTACGTTGCGCTCGAGCCACCTTCATCGCCGAGTTTGGCGTAACAGGGAGTGTTGAGTTCTAGCGTGTGCTCGCTGCGATTGCCCTTGCCGTCAATGGCAGTTACCGCATCCCCTACGACATGCCAAATTTGTGGAATGCTGGAAAAGGCGGTACCGCCAACCATCCAGGTTCCCTGCAGTTTGTCTCGGACAGCGGCCAGGTCGAAGCCTGTGTGCGGGCCTTCGCCGGCGGGCGGATAGGTGTAGAGGTTTTTTGCGTTGACCTTGGAGTCGAGTTTGGCCGGCGCTTTGTCGGTTGGGCCTTTGGCAGCGGCGGCCGCAGTGTCCGAATCAGTTTTGTCGGGTTTTGTTGTGACCTTGGTATCAGTCGGTGTGTCCTTTTTGTCCGACTTGCTGCATGATGCCAGTAGGGTAAGTGCCAATATTGTTCTTATTGTGGTTTTCATAGTATTCCTTGTGTGTGCGCCGGTAGTGCTTACTTCCCTACCTTTGCTACGCGAGCTTATGGATTATTTACCTAGTCTGCAAGACTGAGGGTGTTAGAGTTTTTCTCTAAAATGCGCGCAGAGTTCCGACACTGTAGTCGGCCGGCCGGCAGGCTCTTTGGCCAGGGCAGGACGCAGGGCAATCTCTAGCGCTGCGAATTCTTCGGGCATTGGTGGTGGCTCTGATTCCACTACGGCCATAAAAGTGAGGTGTTGTGCAGAGCGAGCGAAGGGCTTCACTCCAGTGGCGCATTGCCAAAGTAAAGCTGCGCAGGCGAAGACGTCACTGCGAGCGTCCAGCGGCTCTCCGCGAACTTGCTCGGGACTCATATAAGCATAGCTGCCAAGGGGCCGAATTTGGCGTTGTGCAATTGCAGTCCCCGCACTGAAGTCGATGAGGTGCGCTCGGTCCTCGTGGTAAACGATGTTGCCCGGGTTTAGATCGCCGTGGGTGTACCCGAGCGCGTGCATCGCATCGAGCGCCTCTCCCAAATCGGTAGCCAGGCTGCTGAGCTGAGCTGGCGTCAAGACTCCTTTGCACTCCAAGAGATCTCGCAAAGAGCCGTCGTCTGCCAGGGGAGAGACCAAAAACGGCCAGCCATCGACACTGCCACTATCGATAGCGCCGAGTAACCTCGGGTGTCTCAAGTGTCGGGAAATTTCGATTTCACCTTCAAAAACCGCAGTGATATCAGGCTTTCCAACCTGAGTGGGCAAGAGGCGTTTGAGCGCCAGTGTTGGCCGTGCTGCCGGGCTATCTGATACCTCCGCAACACTTGCGCGAAAGACCTCTCCCAAGCTGCCAGCAGCTATTTTCGAAAGCAGGCGATACTTGCCAAAGGTAAGGGGGTTGAGCATTCTTCAAATGCTAGCATGTCCGGCCATGGCCTTTGATTTATCGATAACAGAAGAACAACAGGGACTAATTCAGACCGCAAAAGATTTCACAAAGAAAGAAATCACACCGGTGGCTGGAAAGTTCGACAAGAGCGGCGAGTTTCCACACGCCATCTTGAAACGAGCCTGGGAGACCGGCCTGATGAACTGCGAAGTTCCCGAAGAATACGGTGGGCTCGGTCTCAGCTGTCTCGACCATTGTATGATTCAAGAAGAGGTTGCCTACGGTTGCCTCGGCTTCAACACTTCACTTGCAGCCAACGCACTCGGCTCTTTGCCGGTCCTTATCGGCGGAACTGAGGCACAAAAGAAGAAGTATCTCGGACGTCTTTGTGATGAACCAATCTTTGCCGCCTATTGTTGCTCAGAGCCGGACGCCGGTTCGGACGTTGCGGGCATCTCTACTAAAGTAGAGAAGGTTGGCGACAAGTACATCCTGAACGGACAAAAACGCTGGATCACCAATGGCGGCGTGGCCAATTGGTACACCGTTTTGGCGACTTTTGACAAAAGCAAGCGGCACAAAGGCATCGCGATGTTTATCGTCGATGCTGATTTGGCCGGTGTGTCGGTCGGTCGCAAAGAAGACAAAATGGGACAGCGCGCGTCCAATACCTGTGACGTGCTCTTCGAAAACGTGGAGTTGCCACTCGACGCTCTTATCGGACAAGAGAACACTGGCTTCAAACTCGCGATGCAGACCTTTGACCGCTCTCGCCCATGGATTGCCGCCGGCGCCACCGGTGCCATCCGCCGCTGCTTGGAAGAGAGCGCTGCGTATGCGCTCGAGCGAAAGACCTTCGGTGTACCAATCGCGCAACACCAAGCGATTCAGTTCATGATCGCCGAGATGGCAATTGCCTACGAAGCGGCTCGGCTTCTGTGCCACAAGGCCGCGTGGTGTGTCGATCAAGGCGAGCTTAAGGGGATCATCTCCGCTTGCGCCAAAGCATACGGCGCGGACAAAGCGATGGAGTGCGCTGTCAACGCTGTGCAGATCTTCGGCGGTTACGGATACACGACCGAGTACCCAGTCGAAAAGCTAATGCGTGACGTCAAGCTCCTGCAAATCTACGAAGGAACGTCCCAGATTCAACGCATAGTTATCGCCAAGGAAATTCTGAGCGGCAGGTAAGCGGTACTCATCAGCCCGCCTTGGTTTGCGATTTCCGGTTCTCTTATCGGACTTGCAAACCAGGTGCTAGCAACGTCTACCAATATGAAAAACACCGACGTAGACAAGGAGTTACAAGCGTTTATTGACGCTGATGACGGAGCGGTGCCATCGGCCGAGGAAGAGAAGGCAGCTCTTCTAGCCAACAAAGATGTGAATCAAGCTTTGCAGGGCGTGAGTACCCGTGCGGTGCTGACGCTCATCGTGGTAGCTATCAACCTTCTGATTTTGATACTTAGCTAAGGAGAACTCCGAGCAATCTCGGAGGCGCTCGAAGCGCGATTCCACATTCGGTGAGAGTTGTAGGAGGGCGACGGGCTCATAGGCGCCGGACATGTTTTCGGGCTTCAATGAGATTGTTGGCCGCGATTTTTAACGCTTCTGCCCGTTCGCTCAGAGTCATCGCGCGCAGCCGCCGAATTAGTGTGAGATCCACACCCTCGCAGCTGGTGGAGCACGGATCGCCATCGGCAGCCTTGCCAGCAGGATGAGGGGGCTGCTATGGGGCTGAATCAACATCACTCATCATTAGAGGCGAAGTATAACGCTTTGGCACATCTTGGACACGGCTAATCCTGATCTTTGACTTTCAAAAAAGACTACTAGGCCCACTGAAATAAACCCGAGCTGTCGGCGTAGAGCGAAATCGCGCTCAACCGCCATAGAGATCGGGACAATTGCGAAGTCATCGGCGCGTTGTAACAATACACCCTAATGAAAGACTTCAAGGTAGATGCAGAGCTGCAGGCCTTTGTTGATGCAGGTGACCAGGAAATCTCTGTTGATTCCGAGCACGATGCCGTATGGACGGACCCAAGCCTATCGGCCGACGGAGAGCTTGCAAAAAGTTTGCTGGACTTGGGCACTCGTCCGGTGGTGATGCCGATCATCATCGCTATCAACCTTGCTGTTTTCGTCGCAATGCTCGCGTCCGGAGTGAGTGTCATGACTCCGCAGATTGTTGAGCTTATCGATTGGGGGGCCAATAACGCTGGCCTCACTCTGTCCGGAGATTGGTGGCGACTGGGCACCAGCATGTTCCTACACGTTGGCATCTTTCACCTTGCCATGAACATGATCGTATTGTGGGATGGTGGACGAATTGTCGAGAAAATGATCGGGCACTGGGCGTTTCTGGCGATGTACCTAACTAGTGGCTTGGTCGGCAGCGCTGTTAGTTTGATGTGGAACGGCAATGTGGTAAGTGCCGGTGCTTCTGGAGCTGTCTTTGGAGTTTTTGGTTGCTTGCTTGCTCTGCTCATTCGCGATCGTGATCGTGATCTTCTGCCCAAATCTGTCCGAAACCGCCTGGCCAAGGGAGCGGTATTCTTTATGGGATACAACTTCCTCTTCGGCATGGGCTCCAAGGTCATCGACATGGGGGCTCACGTGGGTGGATTTGCAGCAGGGCTTGTCTGCGGGGTTATTGTGGAGCTTGCCGCGAGGCGAGAACGATCGGGAAGTCGCACGGGGATCGTGGCAGGGCTTGGCGTTGTCACGATATTGCTGGCAGTGACGGTGCTGCCAAAGGCCGGCCAGCGGCAGTTCGTTGATCGAGACCAGATGGTGAAGTTTGGCAACAATGAGGTATTCTACAGCGATGGCGCCACCATCGAGGACGCCCAAGCGATGGGGGCGGCGCTGACCGAGCGCCTGTATTTTGCGGACAACCAACGGGCCAGTGTTGTGATCTCCAAAGACGGTGACATATTTGTTGTCGGGCTGGTCTTAGGGCGAGCAGTTCCTAGCGATCCGGCATATCTAAAGAGGGTTCGGGATATCGGTGGAATGCTTTCGGACAAAGTATTCGAAGGAGGCAAGGTTCGCATGGAGCTACTCAATACGGGGCTTGACTTACTCCAAGCGTTGGATCCTGTGGACTCGGTGAGTAACCCGCCACTCGAAATTCTACGGGATGGCGTTTGGGCAGTCGGGTACAGGGCCAAGGCGAGCGTAGAGGATGCCACTGCTCTCAAGGACCATCTGGTTCAAACGCAATTCTTCCAGCCCGAACGCGCCGGAGAAGTGTTGCTCTCAACTCGTGAGGGCAACTTTGTTGTGGGCATCATCCTAGCAGATCCTACGTTTGTAGAGAACGAAGCTTTGCTTTCAGAGGTACCTGATCTCTCGGCCGCTATGGCAGAGGTGCTGGGGAAACCAGTGGTAGTCCAGCTTCTGTCAACGACTTACGAGGTGCTAAAAGAGCTTCCAGTATCAAAAGCTCTGGATGTACAAGCGCCACCCCCGCGACCTTAGCGCAAGATCGAAGTGCCAGCATAGCGCTGGTCCGGGCCGAGTTCATCGGCGATGCGCAGAAGCTGGTTGTATTTGGCGATTCTGTCCGAGCGAGATGCCGATCCGGTCTTGATCTGTCCGGCGTTGGTCGCGACGGCCAAATCGGCGATAAACGAATCTTCAGTCTCGCCGCTGCGGTGAGAAATCACTGTGCTGTACTTGGCGTGTTGCGCTTGCCGGATGGCGTTCATGGTCTCGGTCAAGGTGCCGATCTGGTTGACCTTGATGAGAATTGAGTTTGCAATGCCTTCTTCGATGCCGCGGGTAAGGCGCTCGGTATTGGTGACAAAGAGGTCATCGCCAACCAGCTGTACCTTGTCTCCCAGGGCCTCGGTGTGTGCTTTCCATCCAGCCCAATCGTTTTCGTCCAAGGCATCCTCGATCGAGATGATTGGGAATTTATCGCAGAGGTCTTTGTACATGGAATTCATCGCCGCAGAATCCATCTCTTTGCCGCAGTAGCGATAACATCCCGCTTTGGCGTCGTAAAATTCACTTGCGGCTACGTCGAGGGCCAAGCTTATCTCGGTCCCAGGCTTGTAACCGGCTTTTTCGATTGCCTCCATGATGATAGAGAGCGCATCTTCAGCACTGTCCATCGAGGGCGCGAATCCGCCTTCATCGCCAACTGCGGTGACTTTGCCTTGTGCTCTGAGCAAGCTTTTAAGGTTGTGGAATACCTCGACGCCGGCCCGAAGTGCTTCTTGGAAATTAGGCAGTCCGAGGGGCGCTATCATAAACTCTTGGATGTCGAGATTGTTGTCCGCGTGAGCACCACCGTTGATGATGTTC
>JAESTW010000707.1 GCA_016763395.1 Kofleriaceae bacterium | reverse complement strand
TCCGGTCGCTTCATCGGTGATGGCGTAGGCGGCTTAGGCACCTGCGGGAGGACTTGCGGGGGGACTTCGTCGGGATTAATGCGATTGGTGTTGGTCCTATCCTCCACCGTTACCTCCTCCGAAAGATCCGTTGGTGTGGGTGCATCGATCTTCTTTGGAAGATCGGTACTGCCTTCGTTCACGGGCTTTTCCACGGGCTTTTCATTCTGAGGTCCTTCGTTGACATGCTCTTGGTTGTTCGCGTTGCTCTTCGCGTCGGAACTATTCTTAGTACAAGCGCCGGAACCGGCAAGCAATGCACCCGAAACAAAAAAACCCAGAACTCGTTCGTCAGTCTTTGCCATATCGTTAGTTTCTCCTTGGTGAGGGGCTACTGCAAGTGCGGATAGTAGGAAATGCTCTCGCCCTCGCCCCCTCATTTCGTTATTCAATATCGTAGGACGACAGCAATACGCTCACCTCACAATAAAACTTTGGTCTTGGGTCGATCTTTGGGGCAATGGATGGGATTTGCGCTTATGTAGTTGGCTATACCTTGTGGTACGTCAGGGAGGTGAAACGCTCAGCCCTTCTTTTTACCCTAATGCTCTGCTCCTGTGGCAAGACGCCCTCCCCGACCACTCAGAGCTCACCAATCGCAGCGGAGGCAGAGTTCTCTCTTGAGTACGAACGCTATCAGCTTGCCAATGGCCTCACGGTTATCCTACACAAAGATGCCAGCGATCCCATCGTCGCGATGGCAACAGTAGTGCACGTGGGTTCAAGTAGAGAGAAGCCGGGGCGGACGGGCTTCGCTCACTTCTTCGAGCACATGTCTTTCAACAACTCAGAGAACGTGCCCATGGGCGCAAACCGAAAGATGATTCCCGAACTGGGAGGAACTCGCAACGGCGGTACCTGGGAAGACGCAACGATCTACTACGAAGTTGTTCCCAAGGACGCGTTTGAAAAGCTTATGTGGATCGACTCCGATCGCTTTGGCTACATGATAAATACGGTCAAGGAGGGAACGCTGGAACGTGAGAAGCAAGTTGTAAAAAACGAGAAGCGGCAGCGAGTCGACAATCGCGCGTACGGACACACCGGACATGTCATTCGGAAGGCGCTCTACCCGGCTGAGCATCCCTATAGCTGGACGGTTATCGGTGATTTGGAAGACCTGCAGAACGCGACTCTCGAGGATGTACGTGAGTTTTACGACACGTATTACGTCCCAGCGAACGCAACTCTTGTGATTTCCGGTGACATTGACTTTGCCGAGACCAAGGCAATGACCGAGCGGTGGTTTGGTGAAATCAAAGCGGGACCGGCAATCGATGACATGAAGCCAATGCCTGTCTCTCTTGCGGCGGACAAACGGCTTTCCCACCTCGATACTTTTGCCAAGACTGCCGAGCTTCGTCTGACTCTTCCGACGGTTGAGCAGTACCACCAAGACTCCTACGCTCTTGTGGCTCTGGGAGAAATTCTCGCTTCAGGCAAAACCGCACCACTCTTCACTGAAGTAGTCATGGACGACAAGCTCAGTTCATCGGTCTCTGCATATCAAGATTCGGGTGAACTCGCAGGCACCTTCACGATCCGGGTTCGGGCAAATCCTGGCGTCGACCTCGATGCGGTCTATGCATCTATTGGCGAAGCCATGAAGCGATTTGAGACAGAGGGCATTCGAGAGACTGACTTGCAACGCTACAAAGCCGGACATGAAACGGCCTTTTACAGCGGTATCGCCAGCGTTCTGGACAAGGCGCTGAAGCTCGGAATTGACCAAGAGTTCTCCGGGAATCCTGTCTACATGCATGAAGAACGAAAGCGTGTACAAGCCCTCAAAACCGATGACCTAATGCGAGTCTATCACCAGTACATCAAGGGCAAACCCGCCATTATAACGAGCTTTGTTCCGAAGGCCGAGCCCACACTTGCACTTGAGAACTCCAGCACGGCCCCAGTCAAAGAAGAGAAAATTGTCGCCGGCGCCGAAAAAGAATTCGTCGAATCCGACAGTGAAGATTTTGAACGTACCCCGAGTATCGCAGACCGCTCCGAGCCAGCGCTTGGGCCGGTGCCAGTTGCTAAGGTGCCCGAGAGTTGGGAAGCCAAGACCGCTGGCGGTATCACGATTTTGGGAATGGAGCATCGTGAACTTCCTGTTGTTGAATTTTCGCTTCGCATCGAAGGCGGTCAACGGTTCGATTCCAAAACGAAACTGGGGACGGCCACGCTAACAGCAGAGCTAATGAATGAAGGAACCCGGACAAAGACGCCCGCACAGCTTCAGGATGCCATCGACCTTCTCGGTTCCACCCTGCGAATCCAAGGCGGATCTACCAGTACTTTTATATACGGCAAAACTCTTAAGAAAAACTTCGCTCCGACTATCGAACTCCTCCGAGAAATGCTCCTGGAGCCACGCTGGGATGAAGCGGAGTTTACCAGACTGAAGTCGCGGAGACTCGCCCGAATTGAAGAGCTTGGTGGAAACGCCAGGGCTGTCGCACGCAATGCCTTCTTTCGCCAGCTCTACGGTGATGACCACGCCGCCGGACAACCACTAGGTGGCTCTGCGCTAACGGTGTCTTCCCTTGAGCTTGCCGACCTCAAGGCATGGCATGCAAAACACATAACGCCCAAAAACGCGACCTTTCACGTTGTTGGTGACATCAGTTCAGCAGAGGTTAAGACCGCGTTGACCTCGCTGGATGCTGGCTGGAAGGGAGAGGCAGTAACGCCAGCGCCCTTCCCGGCGTTGGTAGCTCCCACCGATCGACTCTTTTTCATCGACATGCCCGGTGCCAAACAATCCGCGCTCTACATGGGTCGAGCAACTCTTCCGGGTTCGGATCCTCGTTTCTATCGCCTCACGGTCGCAAACAATCGACTCGGCGCAGGCTCCAGTGCACGGCTCACGCAGACCTTACGTATTGCCAAGGGCTACACCTATGGAGCCTACTCCTCAATCCAACGGGCGCAGTACCCTGGAGCCTTTGTGGCCTCCTCCCAGGTCCGTAGCAACGTCACCCTGGCATCCCTCGAGATCT
>JAESTW010000706.1 GCA_016763395.1 Kofleriaceae bacterium | reverse complement strand
TGGATCGCGACTCGGACAACGATGGCCTTGCCGACGCTGCTGAAGACACGAACTGCAACGGTATTCTCGATCCAGGTGAAACCTCTGCAACATCAGACGATACCGACAATGACGGGGTGAGCGACTTGGTCGAGGATGTAGCGGGAACTGATCCCAACGATCCCTTGGACAACCCAGCGTCTCATGGCGATTTCTTTTTCTTAATGCCATACGAAGCGCCAGCAGATCCGAGCCAGGACACTCTGGAATTTCGTACTAGCGTGCAGTTCGCCGACATCTATTTCTCCATCGACACCACTGGTTCAATGGGCCAAGAGATCGGTGCTCTTGGCGCTGCTAGCGGAATCCCGACAATTATCAGTGAACTCACCTGCAACGTTATCGGTGGCACTTGCATGCTCGACAGCGAGTGTGCCACTGGAGTTTGTTTCGGTGGGACCTGTATCCAAGATCCTGGTGTAGGAGACGGCTGCGTGCCCGATCTCTACAGTGGCGTAGGTGCATTTGATGAATTGAATACCTTCCGCAATCTGCAATCCTTGCAGCCTGATCCAGCGGTGACTGCCAGCCGATTACCGAGTCTCGGTGGTGGTAGCCGAGAAGCTCCATTCCACTCCGCACACTGTGTGGCTGATGGCGTTGCTTGCCCCTCGCCGATAAAGAACTGCTCTGCGTTGGGGGTCGGCTGTCCTGGCTTTAGGTCCAATGCAGTCCGTATCCTAATCCAGGTAACCGACGCTGATGACCAGTGCTCTGGTGCAGGTTGTCCGTCAGTGGCAACTGCTGGCGCCGCGATGCAGGCTGCGGGCATTAATTTTATTGGACTCTACGGCAGTGGCGACGAGGGTGGTGCAGGAACAGCGCTAAGTGTCGCTCGGGACATCGGGCTTGCAGCTGGCTCAGTGGACGCCGGTGGCAATCCGTTCATCTACTCAGCCAATGACGGTGCTGTAGTCGCACAAACCAAGGCGGCAGTACTGGACATCGTGCAGAACCTGCCACTGAACACCACGATCACTCAGTCTGAAGTTGACATGGGTGACGACGGTGACGCTCTGCCATTCATCGACTATGTAGAAGTGAACGTCTCGGGTACTGGTAACTGTACTGCGGTGATGGATATCGCTGATACCGACGCCGATACTCGCCCGGATGCTTTCCCGACCTTACGTCCGGGAACACCAGTCTGCTGGGACGTTCATCCGGTTGCATCCAATACCACGGTCCAAGCGACTGACTCGCCCTTGGTATTTATCGCAACCTTGACTGTGAACGGAGACGGTTCTCCGCTCGACTCACGCAGGGTGTTCTTCTTAGTGCCGCCAGTTCTCGACCAGATTGACGTCGACTAAAACGAGCTGACAACAAAAGCGAGACAACGAAAGCGAGACAAGGGCCAACTGGAGAAATTCAGTTGGCCTTTTTTCGTTGGTGCTTCTCGATTGAGCTCGTCTTAGGGCTGCTACTTCACGAGCGGCTTGCCGAGGGCAGTCGCTACCGCGGCAGAAGTTTTGGCATCGAGTACTTTGGTGTAGCCCATCTTGCTTAGCGCTGTGGCTGCCTTGGCCGAGCGTACGCCTGCTGCACAATGCACCACGATTTGCTGATCTTTGGCGGTTGGCAAGAGCGCCTGTTTACTCGAGAGATCGGCGACCGCAATGTTGATAGCGCCTTCCACGTGACCACCGGCAAACTCAGAAGGGGAGCGAACGTCCAGGATGAATACATTGGGCTCCGCCAGAGCCTGGGTGATCACGTCTTTCTTGGGGGGCGGTCCCGCATTGTTGCAGGCAGCGACGGTGAGTGTGGCCGCAGCCAGGAGTCCAGAAAACAAAGTACTTCTCATTGGCCCATGATAGAGGAAGTTGGCGCCAAGCCGGTCTTCTGAGTCTGAGAATGTGAGAATCTACGCGGGTGACGGATTGGATGCTGCAGCATGAGTCTCAGGTTCGCCTAGGCATATTCATAGGCTTGTTTTTCGTATTCAGTGTACGGGAGGCGTGGCTTCCGTTCCGGACGCGAATCGACTCTCGCCGCAGGCGTTGGCCGATCAATATCGGGATCATGCTGCTCTCCACGTTGATTGTTCGAGTCGCCATTCCCACCGGCGCTGTAGTTGTCGCCGCCCGAGCTCAAGACTCATCCTTTGGATTGTTCCATCAAGTGGAATTGCCAGCCGTGACTGCAATTGTGTTGGCTGTCGTTGCCTTGGATTTCATCATCTATTTGCAACACCTGATCTTTCACCATGTGCCCTTTCTCTGGAGCTTGCATCGGGTGCATCATTCCGATCGAGACTTTGATGCGACGACCGCATTGCGCTTCCACCCGGTCGAAATACTTATCTCCCTCTTCGTGAAATTCGGCGCTGTGTATCTTCTTGGCGTGCCACCAGTATCGGTTATCTTCTTTGAAGTGCTCCTCAACGGCTCGGCCATGTTCAATCATGCCAACGCTGCGCTCCCGCCTGGACTGGACAAATGGGTACGCTTACTATTGGTCACGCCTGATATGCATCGGGTTCACCACTCAACGGTTGTGGCCGAGACCAATAGTAACTACGGTTTCAGTCTTCCTTGGTGGGACCGCATCTTCGGCACCTATCGAGCAGAGCCGCAGATTGGCCGCAGCGATGTGGTGATCGGGCTGTCGGAGCATCAGGGCGCTAGCGTGGGCGCTGTCGATCTCTTGCTCTTGCCCATCACTGCCAAAGCTCCTCCCACGCCCTAGCAGCCAGTATCACACCTTAGGACGGCATTTACGGAGCCAAGGCTCGAGAATCTATCGTACTCTCCGGCCATGGACTCGGTCGAATACTTGGTAGTTGGAGCAGGCGTATCCGGGCTTTCCTTCGCCAATGCCATTGTAGAAGAATCTCAAAAACACGGGCGCACGCGGCCCGAAGTGCTCATCGTCGAGGCGGATACCCAGCCAGGGGGCTACTGCAAAACCATCGTCCAGGACGGATTCACCTGGGATTATTCCGGTCACTTTTTTCATTTCCGCGATCCCGCAATCGAGCGTTGGCTGCGCGAGCGAATGCCCGGACAAGATGTGCGGCAAGTGATCAAGAACACCAAGGTTCGTTTTCGCGGACAGGATATCGACTTCCCCTTTCAGAAAAATATCCATCAACTGCCGCGCGAGGATTTTATCGACTGCCTGGTGTCGCTGTATTTTCGAGAAGAAGAGCAGGGCGCGTCCGGGAAAGAGTCTTCGTTCAAAGACATGATTTTCCGACGATTCGGACGGGGCATTGCGGAGCGGTTCCTAATTCCTTACAACGAGAAGCTCTACGCCTGCGACCTAGACTCGCTGGACCCAGAGGCCATGGGACGATTCTTCCCTCACGCTGATATCGCTGACATCATTCGCAACATGAAGCCGTCGGAGGACGGCAATAGCGAGAGCTACAACGCGAGTTTTAGCTATCCAATGGGCGGCGCCATCCAGTTTATCAATGCGCTTCTCTACGATCTGCCCGATACCATGGTGTCGTACTCAGAGCGACTTGAATCCATTGATCTGGACAACAAAGTCGCAACGACAAACAAACGCAAAATAGCCTTTGGATCGCTGGTGACATCAGCGCCTTTTCCACAAGTGTGTCGGTCGGCTGGAGTGACTCACGACGAAGCGGCTTTTACTTGCAACAAGGTCCTGGTATTCAACCTGGGTTTCGACAAGAAGGGCAAAGAGGGCGTGCATTGGACGTATTTCCCGGACAAAACTCTGCCTTTCTACCGAATTGGGTATTACGACAATATTATGAACACCGATCGCATGTCGCTGTATGTCGAGATCGGAGCGAAGAGCGGCCAGGAGTTTGATGTGCAGCATGAACTCGCTGGCGTTTTGGCGGGGCTGGAACGTGAGGGGGTCATCGACGGCCACAAGCTGGTGAGCTGGCACAGCGTCGCCATGGACCCGGCGTATGTTCATATCACCAAGCGATCGCTGGCTGAGCATGGGCGCGTAAATGCGTTACTTAGGAATTCTTCTGTATACGCCGTTGGCCGATACGGGGGCTGGACCTATTGTTCAATTGAAGACAATATTGTCGAGACTCGCTCGCTGGCGGCAACGCTTGCTCGTGCCAGTGGAGATAGCCTCTAAACCGCCATCGGATAGCGACACAGAAACAACATGAGCGGCCGCTTGCGAAGCGATGGCTGCGCCCGCATGATGGCGCCCATGAGATCGATCGCTCTTCCGCTTTTTCTCTCCATCGTTGCTAGCGGTGTTACTAGCTGCGGGGATTCTGCTCCCAGCACTGAGCTTCCTCAGGTTCGGTCCACCAGTGAGAATGCCGGGGCCGCAGCGGAAGGCGAACAAGAGGATGCTTCGGACGCGGCTGCCGGCATCGAGCTAGCGCAGTCACCTAGTTTTAGCCTTGTGAGCAATCGCTACCTTTGGCACTTGTATACCGATGGCCTACTCTTGCCCCTCGCGTCCGAAGGCATTCGAAAATATAATCACGAATACGCCAAACCGTGGAAGGGCAATGTTGAGGTCGCTGGCACGATTGGACGGGTGCTCGCACGGCGGCAATCGGTGTTGCGTTTTGCCTGGTTCGATGTGGTTCCGTCCGGGAAACCATCCCTGCGCATTCGAGTGAACGGCTTGGTCGCCGGACAGAAGCTCAGTGTTTCTCTAAATGGAAAACTTGTGGCCAACGTTAAAATGGCCGCGGATTGGCAGACAATTCAATTGCCAGTACCAGAGGGAGCACTGCGTCAGGGCGAAAACGAACTCAAACTCCATGTTGGCAAGGCGGGCCGCGTGGAACAGGGTACGTCGTATGGGCTGTGGCATTCGATCGTGGTACTGCCCGCCGGACATAGCCCCAGCGCGGATATCCCTCAGGCATTGCAGCCCTCGTCTGGCACGGGCAACACCGAACTCTCCGGCTTTCCGCGCATGCTGCAACTCGTCGAGATTCCCGATGCGGCATGGCTGGAGTTTGGCACCGTAGGCGCGGGATCCTTTGAAGTCCGAATCACCGATAGCACGGGAACCATGCACTCCGTGTTTTCCCACGAGGGGGCCACGGCTTCTGTAACGCGTATTTCGCTAGCGAAATTTGCCGACGAGCTAGTGCGCCTCGAACTCATCACGCCAAGCGGCGGGCGCTGGATCGCCCCGAGAATTGCCCTGGCGAGCGCGAAGGTGGCGGCGAAACCGGCGCCGGCCAAGAACGTCATTTTGCTCGTCGTTGATGCCCTGCGCTCGGATCACGTTCCTCTCTACTCATCGATCTACGGTAAATCGGCAGCTGTCTCGATGCCCAACACCTTCGCCTTGGCGGCCGCGGGAAGCGTCGTCTTCCTCAACAACCAAGCCGCCTCTCCCTCCTCTCCGCCCTCGCACGGAAGCATTCAAACCGGCATGATTCCCCGCGTGCACGGCGTCGACGGAGATCGAGGTAAGCTGCGGGCGGGTACGCCAATGATAAGTACCCAGGCAGTGGCCGCAGGAATCTCCGCCGGGTACTTCGGCAACAACCCCTTCGGCATGGGGCGACTGGAAGAGCCTGGACAGTGGACTGAATTTCACCAGCCCGGACAAGAGGGCAAGAGCAACGACTGCCGGACACTGGTGCCCATGATGCTCGACTTTAGCAAGCAGCAAAACTCTGCCGGAAAGCGCTTCTTCATTTCGTCCTTGCCCTACGAGACCCACACTCCCTATCGCTATCACGAGGGCATCAGCGAGAACTACTACAAAGGACCATGGGCCGAGCCCTTGGGAAAGAAGGTGGGGGGGCGAATCGCTGAGCGCCATTGCCAGCGGCTCGATGACG
>JAESTW010000061.1 GCA_016763395.1 Kofleriaceae bacterium | reverse complement strand
GTGCACTCTGTCCGATGGCTCTGGCTGTCCACGCCGTGCTCTTCGGATACGCCATCTTCTACGCCACTGAGCTTGTAGGCATCTTCAAACTTTTGCGCGGCTGACTTAGACTCCGCACCGTCCCAGCGATGATTAATGCTGTCTTCGTAGTATGGCCAGTAGCTTGATGCCCACGGAGTGGTAGCGGCTTCACCAGACTTGGGTAGCGCGGCGTAGCTCGTCTCTACATCCGGATCGAAGATAAAGGGACTATCGCGGAATCCCCAAGCGTCGGTTTTGCCACCAATTTGCCGAGGTTCTCCTGGAACGGTATCGAAAGTGTCTTGAGGGCTGTCGGAGCAAGCGACTCCGGCGATTGAAGCAGTGGCTGCCAGGCCAATGCTTACAACAATGTTTCGAATGAGACGAGAAGTTGTAGCAGTCATACCTTCGACTACAGCAGGTACTGTGCCATATTGTATGCACTTAGCAGATCCCCGGTTCTCCTAGTAAACTTAGCGCCTTGGGAATTTGTATCCCGCTAGTGACAGCGCATCGCTATGTCCAGCTCGCAGACTGGCAGACTGGCCTGGCCAGTGCCCTAGCCGCCGCTAAAAATACAACGGCTGCATTACTAGCGCGTCCAGTGTCCGCTTTTGCCGCCGATTTTTTCTTCCAGCTGCACATGCTCGATGGTCATGCCGCGATCCACCGCTTTGCACATGTCATAGACCGTTAACGCTGCAACAGTTACTGCCGTCAGCGCTTCCATCTCCACGCCGGTTCGGTCAACGGCCTGAACCTGGGCCCGTATTTCAACCCGAGCGGGCGCCTCGGTAAACACCTTGAGATCTAGGTCTACTCCCGAGATCCGCAGAGGATGGCATAGCGGTATCAAATCCGAGGTACGCTTGATACCGCCAATTCCAGCGATTCGTGCCACTGCTAGCACATCCCCCTTTTTCATCTCGCCCTCGGCGACAAGCTTTGCCGTCGCCGGACGCATCGTCACCACCGCACTAGCAATTGCTGTGCGATGGGTTTCGGGTTTGACGCTGACATCGACCATCCGAGCTTGTCCGGCAGCATCAAAATGAGTCAGCCCCGATTTTGCAGACTCTAGCTTCTTTTTGGCCACGTTCCCACTCGCCTATTCGAAGTCGAGTTCAATGCGAGTTGCTTCTGTGACTGGCAAGGTCATCTGTACTCTTACGCAGGGGTACTCGGAGCGTTTCTTGGCATCCTTGGTTTTGCGCAAGCCGCACGCTTGCACCGTATAGACTCCCGCTTTGGGAGCCACTGTCTGATAACAACTGCACCGGGCATTCTTCTTGCCGTTTTTCGTGCCTCGGGTTTTTTCGTAGTCAAAGGCCGACATATCCCACTTGATTTCCCGGATATCGCCAGATGCTACATCGTCGTGTTTTTCAGCTGCCTTAATGTCTTTCGCTCGCTTTGGCGTTGGGCAATAGGGACAGCGATCCGCCTTGTCCGCATCACAGGAAGCCGTGCAATGCGTTGGAAACATCAACATTGTAACCGCGTTGGGAACCTCGCCGCTGTAGGCTAGGAATATGCCAGCCCAGCCCTTGTCCATATTGAGCGTCAGCGGTGAGTTGCCCGAGTTCTTAATGACGAAAGTTACCGAAGGCTCGTTGGATGCTGGCTCCGTTGTGTCGGAACCAGAGTCCGAGCCAGTGCCATTCACATGGTCACCATCCTGATGTCCGGGATCGTCAATATCATTTAGATCACCGTCAGAGTGATTCTTGTCCGGCGACGAGTGAGTCGTGCCAGGCGTCGGCCCGACACTTTTCTTTTCCGTACCACCACATGCGGCGAGCATGCCCACCAAGGGGAAGAGAAGCAGTGTTGTTTTAGTCATAATAATAGTCTAGTCCTCAGTTATTCGACGGTGACGCTTTTAGCCAAGTTACGCGGCTGGTCGATGTCTGTGCCTAAGTAGTCGGCAACGTAGTAGCTAAGCTGCTGCAGTGGTAATACTGCCAAGATAGGCTGCAGCTCTGGTAGTGTGTCCGGAATCATTACGACTTCGTCGGCAATAGCACCAATGTCATTGTCCCCGCGGGTCGCGATAGCGATAACTTTGCCCTCACGAGCCCGAACTTCCGTCAGGTTCGATACTACTTTGTCGTAGAGAGGCCCCTGCGGCACCAATACCACGACAGGCAAGTTCTCATCGATCAATGCAATCGGGCCGTGCTTCATTTCACCAGCGGAATAGCCCTCTGCGTGAATGTAGGAAATTTCCTTAAGCTTGAGAGCTCCCTCAAGAGCGATGGGATAGAGATTTCCGCGCCCCATAAAGAGGAAGCCTTTGGCTTTTCCGTAACGCCTGGCAATGATCTGCAATTGCGCACCGTGCTCAATTACGTCTGCCATTTTATTGGGCAAGGACACAAGCTCGGCCAAGATTTTTCTTGCGCGCTCTGGAGCCAGTTCACCGGTTTGTCTGCCCAGGTGAATCGCCAGAAGAGCCAAGGACACAAGCTGAGTCGTAAATGCCTTGGTCGAAGCGACACCAATTTCTGGCCCAGCATGAGTATAGAAGGCGTAATCTGCCAATCGCGGGATTGAAGACTCAAGCACGTTGCTTATCGCAAGCACTTTCGCCCCGCCCGCTTTGGCCAATTGCACAGCGCCCATCGTGTCGGCCGTTTCACCGGACTGGGAGATCGCAATCACAAGGTCGGTCTTGCGAATCACTGGGTTGCGATAGCGATACTCGGAAGCCAGGTCAACTTCGACCGGGATACGAGACATGTCCTCGATGAGAAATTTACCAACCAGGGAGGAGTGGTACGAGGTACCGCAGGCGACCATGACGATGCGCTTGATATTACTGACATCGACCTCGATACCATCGAGAGTTACGTTGTCATGCTCAAGATCAATACGGCCAGCCAAGGTATCGACGACTGCCCGAGGCTGCTCGTGAATCTCTTTTGCCATATAGTGGCGATATCCGTCCTTTTCTGCTTGCGCGGCAGTCCAGCGAATGGTTTGGGGAGCGCGCTCGATTTCTTTGCCATCGAGGTCGGTTAGAGAATAGCCATCCTTGCGAAGTGTGACGATTTCGCCCTCTTCCGTGAAAATAATTTCTTGGGTCTCAGAGAGAATTGCGGTGACATCAGACGCGACATAGTGCTCGCCCTCGCCAATGCCAATCACCATGGGAGAGGCATTCTTCGCCGCGACGATCGTGTCCGGGGCATTGTCATCGAGTACGACGATCGCGTAGGCCCCTTTTACTTTTTTTAGCGCGCCCAAAACAGCATCGGTCAGATTTTTTGCACCCGTTTCAAATTCTTGATGAATGAGATGTGAGACAATTTCTGTATCGGTTTCAGAGCTGAACTTCGCACCGGCTGACTCGAGCTCTTGACGGAGCTTGAGATGGTTCTCGATAATTCCGTTGTGAACCACACTAACGCGGCCCACTTTGTGTGGATGTGCGTTTGTGTCCGAAGGCCGTCCGTGGGTTGCCCATCGAGTATGGCCGATACCAACACAACCAGGAGCAGGCTCTTTTTCGAGCTTCTCTACAAGACCTTGCAGTTTACCCTGACAGCGAACAACACGACTTTTGCCGTCTTGCCAAACCGATACACCCGCAGAGTCATACCCGCGATATTCCAAACGACGTAGGCCGTTAACCAGAATAGGCGTTGCCTGACGAGGGCCAATATAGCCAACGATGCCACACATAGAGTTCTCTTTTCTCTCGCGTCTAGCGAGGGTCACTCGCCCAAGATTGCCCTGGGCTTATAGTTGTAAACGCTGCCGAAGCTAAATCTATTTCACAACATCTGTTGTGGGAACTGTTGGAGTCGGGGTTGGAGTCTCCTCCTCCTCTTCGTCCTCATACTCTTCGTATTCTTCTTCAGACTCATCCTCTGCGATAAGCTCATCTGTTTCAGGAGCAACAAAAGGATTGAGCGCTGTGTCTGTAGGCATAAGAAAACCGGAGTTTCCACCACCACAGGCGGCGGCACTAGCAGCAAAGGACAGGACTAAGAAAATTTTGGGTAGTCGATACATGATAGTTCAAGTTCGCAAAATCGATTGCGGGCAAAATTTAGCAGCGGTGTTGCAAGGGTGCAATTCAATGAGTCCCGAACTCGCTGGGAATCCACAATGGACAACTTTGCTGCATGCAAGGAGACGTAGTCAGACCTAGGTGGGTGTGTTCTCCCGGATTCGTGGGGGCATTGGGCCCTACAATCTACTCGTTTTCACCGAAAAGGCGATCTCGTTCCTAATAATATCAAATAGTTACTATTTCATCAGAGTGGTATCGAGATTGCTATAGTAACCGGACATGAATAGAGCTTGGTTCACAACTGCTTTTTGCTCAGCCACCCTTTCTCTCGCTACTGCCTGTGTTGGTGATGCGGGATTCATGGTTGATGACACCAACGATCCAGATACACCCGATGTCGTCAATTGCCGGCCAAGCGATCTGCAAGACCTCTATCAGGACAACGACGGCGATGGCTACGGAGATCCCGCCACAGGAACACGGGACTGCGAAATCCCAGACGGATACGTAGCCAACAAGCTCGATTGTGATGACAGCGAACCTCTCGCTTACGAAGGTGCAACCGACCTTTGCGGAGACAAGATCGACAACGACTGCAATGGCACCGACATCTGCATGAACAGTCTTTCGGCGCATTGGAACTTCGCTTCCAGCACGGGAACTGACGCGATGGATTATTCTGGCAATCTCGTCAATGGTCTTTTGAGGAATGGCTTGGTCCACGCGCCAACACACTATTTAACCTTTGATGGCGATGATGACTTTGTCGAAATCCCGGACAGCGCTCTCTATCAGCTATCCGCCAGTACAGTCTCCTTTTGGTTTTTGCCGACAACGGTTGGAATCGAAATGGGAATGCTCAGCAAGGACGCCAACGGCAACGGTCAAGGTGGACACATGGCTGTCTATCTTGATGCCGATGGTAGAGTTCGCGGTAGGCTTCAAAGTAACAACACCAGTTACGACATTCACTCCCTATCTCCCGTTTCCCCCGGACAATGGCATCATATTGCTTTTACATTCGGCGGAAACGAAGGCATGAGCATCTATGTGGACAACATAAAGGGTGAAGTTGATCCCTACACCGGTGGACTGATTCGCAACCTAGAGCCAATTGCGATTGGCGCAAGTACAGACAACAGCGGCATTCTCTCTGTCGAACCCATCAACAAGGCGTTCTCCGGCAAAATCGCAGAAGTTCAGATTTACGACCGACAACTCTTAGCGGGTGAACTAGCCGGACTGATGATGACCAGTGATCCACGCCTAAACGGCATGTAGACCGGATTCTGTAGAGACCTCTGTCATAGAGCCCTCTGTCATTGACAGAGCTGAGACCGCCGGATAGTTCCTGCGGTCTCTTTCCGTTTCGGAGCTGTCACAGGATAGAAGCTGTACCTGCAAGCTGTCACTGCACCGAGAGAACGAACTCTTGCCAACTCGTCCCGCCCCGCGCATCGCGCAAGACGACCCATCCATACACCGAGCCGGCCGTATCCGGTGCCACCCAGGTGTTGCTCACCGTGCGCGACGCTCCCGGCACAGACTGAGTAAAACTCTCAAGTAGCCCATCGCTCACGTACCAACTGACGAAAAGAGACTCTTTGCGATCGAAGAGCCTGGCATTCTCTGCGCTGTAGACGATGTAGTCCTCAAAAGAATCGGCCCGCACTTCAAGTTGCAGCGAAATCGTTGCCCCCGGAGTGACATTGCCCTCTTGTCCGATAAGAAAATCGAACTCGCCGCTAGCGTCCGAACTTTTCAGGCTGGCGACTCGTGGGTGCTGGTTGGCCTTGTAGCCCTCTTGAAAGGCCTCAAAGATGTCTCGCGTCGCCCCTGCTAGATCACATCGAATCCGATGAAAGCCGAAGCTTCGGACAAGTGGATCACCTACGAGAGAAACTTGAATCGGGATGTAGAAGCCGCCACTGGGGTCGGGATCGGCGGGGC
>JAESTW010000705.1 GCA_016763395.1 Kofleriaceae bacterium | reverse complement strand
TGATCGGCTCGTCCGCCGCCTCAGGTGTCACCTTAGAGATTTATCCAGCTGGTGCACAGAAGCCCCTGCTGACGACCGTGAGTGATCCCAACGGAAACTACGCCATGGATATCCCAACAGGGGGAGTTAGCTGGGTAGGAGAAATTCGCACGATTTCAAAAGAGTACATTCCTTCGCATATCTATCCTTCTGGACTGTCGAAGAGCTTGCTCGATTTGAACATTCCGGTGCTGACTCCAGATGCGCGAGAACTCGCCGGAACCTTGGCTGATGTCACGATCGAGGAAACCGACGCCATCGTGATGGCAATTATTATTGATTGCAACGAAGACGAAATTGTCGGTGCCACGATATCGACAGACCTAGCGTCCGGTGATCAGTTCTACTTGACCCCAAACGCACCTTTCTTGGACGGCGACGCGGTCACCACTTCCGACTCCGGTTCGGCCATTATTCTCAAAGCGACAGCCAACGCGCAGACGCCGGGTAAAGCCAAGGTGATGGCGGCGTACGGCGGCCGGACATGGGAAGTAACCGTGGACGTAATCCCCGGTGAAATTTCTTTTGCAATCTTCCTACCCTAAGAGCCTGGAGAATCGATCACTATGCGCAGATTTAGTCTACTCGCCTTTGGCCTCAGTATAGGCCTTTGCTATCCATCCACTGCCTCGGCACAAGAAGCTGCGCCCGAGCTTCCCGCAGCACCAGAAACGGAACCTACGGCGCCCGTGGAGGGCAGTGCTCCGGTTGCGGCGCCAGAAAGCTCTGAGCCAATCGCAGTACCAGCAGATGCTCCAGCGGAGGAGCCGCCGACCGTACCAACAGTATCGGCGGACACAGCACCGGTTGATGTTGCAGAGACTGTTCCTGAAGAATCGGCTACAGCAGCAGTGGTCAGTGCGAGTGACACTGGGGTTAGTGCGGCTCTGGATGATGCAGAAGCTCCGTCTGCACCAGCCAGCTACAAGCCGTTGGCCAGCACAATCTGGAATGGAATGTACTTTGCTGCGCCACTGCAACTGGGCGGAGTTGTAGAATCAACTTCGAGCTTTGGCCTCGATCGCTACGGAACGGTTTCAAGTTCGGACGCTTCAACTCAACCACTAGTTCGAATCGGCGCTACCTTTTCGAGCCTTAAGAAGTTCTCTTCCATTACCTTCCAAGCAGAATATGAGCACGATGTGTTTACTGGCCGTGCCAATCAAGGGCTGGCAATGGACGATGCGGGACTCGTAGAAGACGGATCTCGGACATCCGAATTGCGCAAGGCCTACGGCGTCATCGGTATCAAAGATAGGTTTTGGCTCGGCGGCGGCGCGATGACTTCATCTTGGGGCTTGGGGCTTTTGGCCAACGCAGGCGACCAAGTATGGGAGCCCGGAACAGCACGATTTACCAGTCCACGAGGGGGTGATCGAGTGTTGCGCGCCTTCGCTGTTGTAGGTGTTAGCAAGAGTCTGGGAATGGCGTTTCGCATTGGTGCTGACAGTGTTTTGGGTGATGACGTACTTTTGTCCGAGTCGGACAGGTTGCGCGGTGACGTAGATCCACTCGTAGAAGATGACGAGGCTCATCAGTTCGTAGCGGCCCTCACTTTTGGAGAAGGAAAAAACACATCGGGTGGAGCGTATGTCGCGTACCGAAACCAGAGTGCGGTGACCGGCGAGACTACAGAGGTAATTGCGATCGACTTCCACGGCAAGACCCAGCAAATGCTCGGTGAGAGCCGTCTTGAGCTGGAAGCGGAGGCTGCACTGATTCTTGGTGATACCGAGTGGGCACCAACGATGGATTTTGCCACGCACGATGTCCGGCAACTGGGTATCGCCGCACGCGCTTCGTATCATCACCCAAAGAATGTTGGCGCTGTTGCTGACTTCTTGTACGCCTCTGGCGATTCCAACTTTGATGACGAAACCCAGACAGCGTTTAAGGCGGATCGAAACTACGATATGGGCATGCTGCTCTTTCGGCAGGTTGTCACCGGACAAACGGCACGGGCAGTCGCGACCGCAAGTGATTTGGATTTGGTGGGCGAGCCCTCGGAGGACATCGAACGATTTGCGACTCGCGGGAGTGTATCCAATACAATCTCGTTCTTTCCACGAGCTTACTACCGCCCGTGGAAAGGCCTAGAAGTGTACGGCGGACCGCTCTTCGCCATCACTGTGTCTGACTATGCAGATCCACTCAACTCTCGCTTGGCTGGTGGCACCGCGCGCAATGCGCTTGACGCCAAACCCGGCCGCTATCTTGGAACAGAACTCGATCTCGGACTGCGATATCGGCAAATCGTGTCCGGATCTGAGTTGACAATTGGTGTCGAGGGCGGATTCCTCATGCCAGGATCTGTCTTTGATGATTCTGAAGGCAACGGACTAGACAACGTTTACGGTGTACGCACTGTTCTCAACTACAGGCTGTGAAAGAAATGGGATTGAATATGAGTACATTTAACAAGACATCGTTATTGTCAATCGCTATCGCTGCGACTCTCGGACTGGGCTGTCTGTCCGATTCGGCTGAGGGCATTGCAGTTTCGGAACCTGCGGCTACAACAGTCAAATTTGATTTTTTCCACAAACCCTTGCCGGACATTCCGATGCCCAACGACTTGGCCACTCGAGTCGACAAAAGCTCTGCTACTGGGCTTCGGCTCAACGCGTCGAAAACGGCTGGCTCTCTTTGGGAGCAACGGACGCGTGAGTTCATCGACAGGCTCGATGGCTGGGGAACGATGCAGCCCATTACCATTCCCTTCACCGGCCCGCTGGACATAGCGTCTATCACCGCCGGACATCGGGATACCGACTACAACTTTGCCAATGACGTTGTCTATCTGATCAACGTTGATCCAGACTCCAAGGAGTACGGCAAGGTTCAGCACATCGATTTGGGTGAGGGTAACTTCCCTATTTCAGTCAAGGACAAGGACCACTACTGGAAGAACGATCCTCGTCTGGAAACAACGACACTTCTCTTTGAAGAGTACGATGAGGATCTCAACGGCAATGGTGTACTCGACCCAGGCGAAGATACCGATGCTGATGGCCTTTTGGACAAACCAAACTACTACCCGGGCGCGACTCCGGACTGGGATGACACCGCTGCTCGCTCGGACGCAACGATGTCCTTCTACGAAAAACAGACCAATACGCTGATTATTCGTCCGCTTATGCCTTTGCGGGAACGTACGACATACGCAGTAATTGTCACCAAGCGCCTCTTGGACGAGTCGGGAAAATCAGTTGGCTCCCCATTTGACTACGTAAATCACACATCACAAACTCAAGCGCTCAAGCATCTGGAACCAGTACTTCCAGAATACTTCTCAATGAAGGACATTGCCTTCGCGTTTACCTACACTACACAAACGGTACAGTCGGCGATGGTTGCCGTACGGGATGGCCTCTATGGTCACGGCGTACAGTCGGCAATCGGGGACGTTTCTACTGATATCACCTTGCTGCCAGCGCGCAACCCTGAGCATTTTACCGGCCTAAAGCGCCCACACTTATTAAATGGTGAGGAATGGTCAGATTTACTTCCACTCATCGGCCCAGCTCTCCTGGGTGGTGAGGAAAACTCTAAGTCGGCAGAAGCTGTAGAGCGTGCCGCAAAGTACATTGACTACTTTGTTATCGGCAGTTTCGATTCACCACAGCTTCGAAAGCGGTTCGACAAAGATGGAAACTTCTTAGACCTAAACTTACAGTCGTGGCCAGAAGATCTAGATCGAGTGCCAGCAGAAGTCACACTAGAGAAAGTATACTTTACCCTGATGGTGCCTCGTAAAGAGGTTTCTGTCCGGGGCCAAGGCAAACCCGCTCCTCTCTTGTTGGTTACTCACGGTCACGGTTCTAGCCGTTCTGAAATGCTCTTGACTAGTGTGTGGTTCGCGGAACACGGCTTCGCAGTGATGTCAATCGATGCTCCCGGACACGGAATCGAACTCAAGCCAAGCGACAAAGAGTTACTTGAGCGAATTTTGGCCCCACAGGGCCTGGATCCATTTGTTGAGTCTCTCGTAACCGGCCGGACGGTAGATCTGAACGGCGACGGTATTGGCGACTCGGGCGATGACTTCTGGACAAGCTACCTCTTTCACACCCGCGACAATATCCGGCAGTACGCATTGGATTTGATGCAGCTCACGAAAATCGTCAAGAGCTTCAACGGGACGAGAATGGGGCCCGACACCAATGGCGATGGTTCTCCCAATTTGGCGGGCGACTTTGACGGTGACGGCCTACTCGACATTGGTGCCGATTCCCAGCTTTCGATGTTCGGCGGTTCCATGGGCGGCATCGCCGCGATGTTCATGGCCGGTGTAGAACCGGAACTCGATGGCATTATCCCAGTAGTTGGCGGCGGAGTAATGTCCGACATCGGGTTTCGCTCAAACAATGGCTCGGTACCAGGTTCGTTCTTCTTACAAGGCGTAATGGGGCCTCTTTGGACTGGTACTCTGGACGAGAATGGCTCGATGAAAATTGAGCACATTACAGAAGAACTCGCAAAAGCTGCCTATCTTGAAGTCGGTACCGTTACAGGGCTTGAAGTTGGCGACTTGATGATGGTCACCAATACTCGAACAGGTGCTGTTGGTTGCGGATACATATTGGAAGGTGGTGGAGTTAGAGCCGGAAGTGAGGTCAACTACTTCGATCCGGTGTCGATCGCCTTTTACCGGGGTGTTCAAGTGGCAGAAGAATGTGTGATGGACAAAGAATCCACGCCAGTCGCAGTACTGGACAAATTCGGTTCAGACTTCTCCTTCAAAGGCCGCGGGTATAGGGCCGGCGACGCTTTGATAGCGCTTGGTGAGGGCGTAGGTCGCCTTCGCGGGCATCCAAACCTGCGAAGGATGCGTGGTATCGGACAACTTATCTTGGATCCAGGTGACCCCATCAACTTTGCGCGACACGCACTAATGGAACCTCTTGAGTTTCCTGGAACCGGACAAAAAACCGGAGCACACGTACTTTCCGTTTCTACTTTGGGCGACATGAATGTTCCAACGGCGACTGGAATCAACTGGGCCCGGGCTGCGGGAATCGTCGACTTCATTGAGGTTGATTCCAGGTACGGCAAATCCATCAATCAAGTTCTTATCGACACTCACACCGTTGAAGGTAATGCTCCACAGAAACGCTTTATCGATGAAAACGGAGTCGGCGTGCATCTGGACGTCGAGCACTTCAGCAAGGGCATGGATGACAAATGGGGCGTTAGCTACCCGCGATTTGACACGCCGCTTCATATCGGATTTGACAGCGACGATCCGCTGGGTGGCCGCTCAACGGTAATCTTCCCGTTGACTCTTTCTACAGGTGAGCATGGATTTACATTCCCAGGAGGCTTCCATGATGATGCTATCGACAAATGTGAACTGGAATGCTTCGAGAACAACACTCCATGCGATTGTGACAACATCGAAATCTACGATATCGGGTACTTCTTGATCAATTTCGCGGCTCGTTGGGTTACTAGCGGGTACAAAACTCTAGATGCGGACAATTGCAACTCAAGAAATGATTGCCCGGACGTATTGAAGGATGCACCACCACGACGAGAGGCGTCCGAACTGCTATAAGCAGGGACTCTAAGGACAGATGAGAACAACTATGACAGCAACAAAACTCGGGATTCTTGGGATATGTGGCGTGCTTAGCATCGCGACGATGGCATGTGGAAAAAAGGTGGAGGAAGAAGCTGGCAGTACAACTGCTGAAGTTAAAACCAAAGATGTGGATGGTGTTGAAACCACTGTCAAAATGAAAGCGGGCAAGGGAGTCGACCTAGAGAAGAAGGTCGTCACCATCGGAGCACTGAATGACGAGAGTGGTCCGGGCGCGGCAATTGGTAAGCCCTTTGCCGATGGCAAGCGACTGGCAGTAGCCGTAGTCAACGCTGGCGGCATTCTACCTGAAGGTTGGACGGTAAAGTTGGTCGAAAAAGACCACGGTTACAATCCGCAAAAATCCGTACAAGAGTTCAACGCGATCAAGGACAGCGTCCTGTACATTGCTTCGAGCTTTGGCACACCGAATACCTTGCCCTTGCGAGATATGCTTGAGCGGGAAAACATGATGGCTTTCCCGGCATCCCTATCGTCGCAGATGGCAAGCCATCGCAGTACACCGCCACTTGGCGCATCGTACGTAGTTGAAACGCAGCGTGCAGCTGACTGGGCTGTTGCCGACGCGGGAGATGCTTCCAAGGTGAAAGCCGGTATCATCTATCAAAAAGATGACTACGGCGAAGACGGTCTTAAAGGGCTAAAGTTAGCGGCTGCGCACCACGGTTTTGATATCGTCAGCGAGCAAACTATCAGTCCCGGACAAAAAGACGTGACTGCAGCGATAACTTCGCTCAAAGGCAAAGGCGCAAACTATGTGTTCTTAACAGTACTTCCTTCGACCACCGGCGCGATTTTGGGTACAGCAGCAGCGACAAAGTTCGCTCCAAAATGGATTGGCAACACCGCGACCTGGGTAGACGTGTTTTTCTCAGAGAAGAGCCCACTACCTGCTAAAGTTCTAACGAATTTCCATTGGGTAAATGGTCTTCCTTTTTGGGGAGAGGACTTGCCGGGCATGGACGCTTTTCTCAAAGCCTATGAAGCTCACAAAGACGAGCTTGGAACCGGACGTCCTGACTTCTATACACTGGTATCTTATGTCCAGGGAATGGTGCAATTTGAGGCTTTGCGCAGAGCGATCGACAATGGTGACATAACCCGCAAGGGATTCATGAGCGGACTGCAATCGATTAAGAAATTCACCGCTGGTGGACTTCTGAACCCAATGGACATGTCTCTCTTTCCATACCAGACCAACAACCATGCACGAGTTCTGAAACCAGACTTCGCGAAGAAGAGCTGGACGGTCGTGGCTGACTACGCATTGCCACTGTCTCTGAACAGCAAGGGCGAAGGTAGCAAGGTCGAGGACAAGAAGGACACTCCTCCTGCTGTAGCAAAACCAGTCGAAGCAACAGGTACGGAATAGCTACTAGCCATTTGAGTGTTTGTCGCTAGTCGGTAGGCACTCTGGCTCAAATACGCCAAGACAATAGGCAATGCTAAAAGTCGCGAATATTGAGGTAGTGTATCATTCTGTGGTCTTGGTCCTCAAAGGCGTTAGCCTGGAGGTACCGAGTGGAAAGGTGGTTGCCTTGCTTGGCCCCAATGGCGCTGGCAAGACAACGACACTTCGGACAATTACCGGACTTCTGGACATTCACCATGCGCAAGCGACCAAAGGTAGCGTGCTGTTTGGTGAGCACGACCTGTTGCAAACCAAGGCACATCAAGTCGTCGGCTGTGGCATATCGCAGGTCATGGAAGGGCGCCGAATACTCGCGGATCTGACGGTTGAAGAGAACTTGCAAGCAGGTGGCACTATGGAGCCACGCGTGCAGGTGGCAGAAGACATAGCCAAGCACTACGAGCGTTTTCCCATCCTTGCCGAGCGTCGAAAACAACCCGCAGGATACCTTTCTGGCGGTGAACAGCAGATGCTAGCGATTGCCCGAGCTCTTATGTGTCGTCCGAAATTACTCCTACTTGATGAGCCATCATTGGGGTTGGCGCCCAAGCTAGTGGCTCAGGTTGCGAGTTTGATATCTGAGATTAATTCTGATGGAGTGTCGGTGTTGCTAGTGGAGCAGAATGCCGCGATGGCGCTCGATGTTGCAAGTGAGGCCTATGTGATGGAGAACGGAAAAATCGTTCTGCACGGAGAGTCGGAAGAACTGCGACAAGACAAGGATGTTCAGGAATTCTATCTTGGAATCGCGAAAGCGGGCACGCGAAGCTACAAAGAAGTGAAACTCTATCGGCGCCTGAAAAGGTGGCTATCGTGAGCTTTCTCAAAGTGGATTCGGTAGCGTTGTCCTTTGCTGGAGTGCGAGCTCTGGACGGTGTGTCGATTGAGGCAGAGAAAGGAGATTTCATTTCCGTCATCGGCCCCAACGGAGCTGGCAAGACATCTCTTTTTAACTGCATCTCGGGTGTGTATCGGCCCCAGAGTGGATCCATCCATTTGGACGGCACTGAGATTACCAAGCTGGCACCCCACAAGATTGCGTCCGCCGGTGTTGCCCGCATGTTTCAAAATCTCGCGTTGTTCGACAATCTAACGGTCTTAGACAATCTCCTAGTCGGACGGCACCACCTTTTTCGCTCTAGTACCATCGCCAGTATGCTGTGGCTGCCCAGCGCGAGGAAGCAGGAAGAGTCGCACCGAGAAAAGGTGGAAGAGATTATCGAGTTTCTCAACCTTGAAACCGTGCGTAGCACTTACGTCCAATCGCTGCCCTACGGATTCAGGAAACGGGTTGAGCTTGGACGCGCCTTGGCCATGGAGCCCCAGTTACTGCTCTTAGATGAGCCTACAGCGGGGCTAAATCAAGAAGAGACCGAAGACATGGCACGCTACTTGTTGGACATTCAGGCAGAACTTGGAGTGACACAGATCCTGATTGAGCACGAATTGCGCTTTGTAATGGACCTTAGTGACCACATCAACGTTCTCGATTTTGGCCGGAAAATCGCGGAGGGAACGCCGTCCGAAGTCGCGGAAAATCCAGCGGTGATCGAGGCCTATGTTGGCGTCGGGGCTGCGGATAACAGCTCAAGTAGCGAGGGTAGTTCAAGTACCGACAGTAGCTCAAGTGATGAGGCGAATCTTTAGTGGCAACTCCAGAGACATTGGTAGCTCAGCTTTTCTTTCGATCGCAAAAATATCCGGACAAAACAGCTCTTCGTGAAAAGCGGCGGGGGCTGTGGACCGAAGTAAGCTGGAAGCAGTACTGGGGCGAGGTTGTTTGCGTGGCGAAGTCGCTGGAGAAATGCGGAGTCAAAGCAGGGGATGGTGTTGGGATTCTGAGCGATAACCGTCCCGAGTGGCTCTATGCGGACCTTGGGGCACAACTCCTGGGGGCCAGAGGTGTTGGGATTTATCAAACTAATCCACCGGACGATGTTGCCTATGTTGTCAACGATAGCTCCTGTGTGGTTCTCTTTTGTGAAGACCAAGAGCAAGTCGACAAAGCGGTGGAGATAGCGGACAAGACAGAATGCTTGCGCCACATCGTCGTTTTTGATTCAAGAGGAACGCGAGGGATTGCGGACCCGCGACTGATGAGTTGGGATGAATTCCTGGCCCTTGGTCAGGCGGACAAAGGTGGGGAATGGGAGCAAGGCAAGCTGGACTGCCTGGACCCGGACGCGCCAGCCATGGTGATTTACACATCAGGTACAACTGGGGCCCCTAAAGGCGCACTGATTTCGAGTCGTAACGCCTTGGCAACTTCCGAGGGAATCAGCTCGGTATTCAACGTGAGCGATGCGGACACGGTTCTCTCTTATTTGCCTCTATGTCACGTCGCAGAGAAGATTTTCTCTCTCTTCATGCCAATGAGTAGCGGAGTGGTTGTTCACTTTGGCGAAAGTATCGGCACTGTACAAGCGGATTTGCGGCAGGTCTCCCCAACGATCTTTCTCGGTGTTCCACGCATCTGGGAAAAGATGCAGGCGACAGTTACAGTAAAGATGCAGAACTCTTCATGGCTAAAGCGAAAGCTATTCGATTGGGCAAAATCGGCAGGCGATAGCTCGGTCTCAGATGCCCGAAATGGGACTTCTAGTTTCGTAACGACCCTAAAACGAAAAATTGCATATCTTTTGATTTTTCGCCCACTCTTGGAAAAGCTAGGAATGCGCCGTTGCCGAATCCCCGTGTCCGGTGCCGCCCCGATTGGGGCAGACTTACTGACTTGGTATCACGGTATAGGCTTGCCGGTATTGGAAGCGTACGGAATGACCGAGTGTGCCGGAGTTTCGCATATCAATCCTCCCGGACAGCAGCGAATCGGAACCGTTGGTAAAGTGGCTCCCTCGGTGGAGTGCAAAATCAGCGAGACTGGTGACATTCTGGTGCGCGGCCCCAACGTATTCTGCGGATATCTCGGCCTAGAAGAAGCGAGCGCTGAAATGATAGATTCTGATGGATGGCTGCACACCGGAGACATTGGCAGTGTGGATGAAGACGGCTACTTGCGCATCACGGGGCGCAAGAAGGGGATTATCATTACTTCCGGCGGAAAGAATCTCTCACCCGAGAAGATAGAAAACGCCATCAAGATAAGCCCTTATGTGAAAGAGGCGATTGCGGTTGGCGAAAAGCGTAACTTTATCTCTGCACTAATTCAGATTGAGTTTGACGTTCTGTCCGACTGGGCTACTCGGCAGAAGATCGTGTACACCTCGTTTGCGGACCTTTGTCGCCAGCCAGAAGTCATGCAGCTCATTGACGAGGAAATCCAGAAAGCCAATGAGAGCCTTGCCCGCGTAGAACAGGTAAGAAGTTTTCGGTTGATTGAGAAGGAGCTAAGCCAGGAAGATGGCGAACTAACCGCGACACAGAAAGTGCGGAGGGCGGTTGTAATCGAAGCTTTTGACCACCTAGTAGAGGAAATTTACGGGGGCAAATCGAAAAAAGCGCCAATCCTGCATACACCGATTCCGAAGGAGGCCCGACAATGAGTGGGTTTCTGCAAATTTGTTTTGGCGGGTTTGCTTTGGGCGCAGTCTATGCGCTGGTCGCTCTAGGATTCGTGGTGATCTACCGTTCGTCACAGATCTTCAATTTTGCGCATGGGGAGCTTGTTGCCATCGGCGCGTTTTGCATGACGACCTTCGTGTCCATCGGCATGCCGTGGCCACTGGCGTTACTAATGGCCATGAGTGTCACTGGCTTGCTTGCCGCAGGGATTGAGCGTGCCATCATTCGTCCGATGATCGGGCGTCCGCTCTTCTCAACAATCATACTTACCCTCTTCGTCGGATTTTTGCTGAGAGCGGCGATTCTCATCATTTGGGGGACCGACCTAAGAGGAATGCCTACTCCCTGGGACACGATGGCGTCTGTCGAAATTGGGGGAGCAGTGATTCTGTACAATGGAATCATTGCTGTTGTACTCGGCGGAATAGCGCTTGTCCTATTCTACCTGTTACTGAAAAAAACTCGCTTGGGCATTGCGATGCGGGCGGCCAATTCAGACCAAGAAGTCGCACTGGTGCTCGGGATTCCGGTTGGCAAAGTATTTATGACCACCTGGTTTCTGGCAGGTGCCTTTGCTGCGTTGGCTGGAGTATTTCTTACGATGTTCCCGCGCAGTCTTGACGCAAATCTCGGATACGTCGCGCTCGCTGCCTTCCCCGCGGCGGTCGTTGGTGGTCTTAACTCTCCCATTGGGACGGTGATTGCCGGGGTACTGCTCGGTATGACAGAAGTTCTTGCCCAGGCCTATCTGGAACCATTGCTCGGGGAGTTCGGACACAATATTCACGTGGTCTTTCCCTACATAATCATGATTTTCTTTTTGATGGTCCGACCCTACGGCTTGTTCGGACAGAAAGTAGTGGAGCGACTCTAATGGCGTTGACACCACTTGTTTCCCGGTATCGGGACGATTTACGACTCTTTGCAGGACCCTGGCAAAAATTTGGGCTAGTGAGCGCTATCGTCTTGGCGCTCACCTTTCCATTCATGGTAGGGGCGCAATGGCAAACCATAGGTAACTTGGCTCTGATCTACGTCGTTGCAGCGGTTGGATTGATGGTGCTTAGTGGCTTTGCCGGACAAATCAGCTTAGGCCATGCAGCATTTCTCGCCCTTGGTGGATATACCGCGGCCATTCTGGGAAACCGGTATCAAATTCCCTGGTGGTTGATTGTTCCACTCGGCGGCTGCGTATCTGCCATCGTTGGCGTCGGTATAAGCTTCTTTGCCCTTCGGCTTCGTGGGCTCTACCTCGCGATTGTCACCATTGGCCTCTTGTACATGGTGCACCACGTATTGCACTCGCTCCCCTCCATAACAGGAGGAAGTGCAGGCATCTCAGTCCCGATTTACACTTGGTTTGGGGAGACCAAAGCCGAGAGTATGGAGTTCTACTCCAAGATGGCATACGGGCCCGTAGTGCTCGATTTCTCACAGAAACTGTACTACTGGTTTCTCTTGATCGCAGCGGGATGCGTCTTTATGGCGAAGAATCTCACGCGTTCTAACGCCGGACGAGCAATGATGGCTGTCCGAGATCAAGACATGGCAGCCGATGCCCTCGGAATCAACCCAACTCGGACAAAGATAGCCGCGTTTGCAATCTCCTCATTCTTCGGCGGCGTTGCCGGAGTGATGTTCGCGATGCAGCAGCAGTACCTAACCGTCGACCCATTTCATCTCGGCATGAGCGTAGAATTTATCGCTATGATTGTCATCGGCGGTGTCGGCACGGTATTTGGCGCAGTCGCAGGTGCACTGCTCTTCGCCCTACTCGTACCACTCGCCCAAATCGTCGGTAGTTCAATCCCCTACCTCGAAACCCTGCCATCTGCCCAACAGAGCACCGTACTCTTCTCCCTGCTGGTCTGCTTCGTACTGATAACCGAGCCGGCCGGACTGCTCGGAATCTGGTTGCGAGTGAAGCGTTACTTTCAAACCTGGCCCTTTCGCTACTAAAGGCGAGCACAGCTACTCTCTTATGTTCGAACTAGAATTCGACGACGGCTTTGTCTGGGGTTTTCCCAAAATCAGCAATCTTTGGGCCATAGACTGCGATGGCAAGGATTCTGTCATTGCCACCAGTCTCGAGACTCTTTTGAAGTGTCTTTGGATGGCGAGAGTAATGCCCTGTGAATCCGACGATCTGCGCTAGAGTTTCGCCTTTGGCGCCGAGCGGCATATCTGTCCATGTAGAAGTACAGTCAAATCCGCGGTGTCCGCCGAGAGATGTTGGTCCGAGCTTACCATTGGACCAGTTGGGGCCGGCGAGATGCTCAGGGCCTTGGTCCGCTTTCGCTGTCTTGATCTGATTTCGCATTGCTGTCGCTTCTGCTGGTGTCAACGCGATAAATGCTGAGTACATCTTGGTACTAGAATCTCGGACAGTATCTCCCCAGCTGCGAAGTCGCCAATTCCCTGTGCCGCCAACGTGCTGGGTGTGAATCAGTTCACCGTCGAAAATCGCCATTGTGTGCTGGATGTTTGCCCGGCCAATATGAAGAATTTGAACGACATCACTCTGTTTCCCCATTGCTTTGGAGATTTCAGCCAATGCTGCTGGGCCACTGATGTTCGCAATCACTCGTTTTGCGCCGTTTACGGTTCGGACGAAAAACTTTGAACCAGACTTTTTGAGTAATCCTTCAAAGCTCGAGCGAGATGTTTTATTGACTTGTTGTGCTACTGCAGGCTTTGTTGTCCGGAGACGCGCTGCAGTTGCCGTTGGTCTCGCGGCCCTCTGCCTAGCGGGCTTCTTGACCTTGTTAACAGTCGCTTTGATGGCCGTTGGTTTCTTGACTCTTCCACGTTGCTGAGCAGCTACACTCGAGGCATCAAGTGTAAAGGCGAGAGTAAGAAGAGGTAGTATGTATCGAATTGGAGTACGCATGAGTAACCTTGAGTTGACTATCGCTGTTCACGGAGCTGGACAGCTGCTTTACGTTCTTTTGCTTGGTCGCGCAGTTGCGTGCGCAATCCCTTGCGGAACTTCGGATGTGCAATCTTGATAAGTGCTTCTGCGCGTTGAGTCATGTTTTTGCCGTCCAGATGAGCGATACCGTACTCAGTGACGATGAACTGCACATCGTGCATGCCAGTAGTGACGAGGTCTCCCTTGCCCAATTGGAAGGTAATCTTGGAAACCAGCTTAACGGAGCCATCTGGTTGCTTGATCTTGGAGGTGGATGGCAGAGTCAAGATTGCTTTTCCACCAGGGGAGAGCATTGCACCTCGGAAGAAATCTTGTTGGCCACCAATGCCACTGTAGTTTCGATTGCCTACGTATTGAGCGTTGACTTGTCCGGCTAGATCGACTCGAAGTGCCGTGTTGATGGATATGAGCTTTGGAATTTGCGCCAGTTTGACAATGCTGTTTGTCACGTCAGATGGCTGAGCTTCAAGCTTCTTGTTGTTGTCCATCCAGTTGAGCATCTTTTGGGAGCCCAAGGCGAAGGAGTAAACAACCTTGCCACGAACAGCGCCAGACTTAACAAGCTTCATCGCGCCATCAGAAATCATCTCACTGTGAATCTTGAGGTCTTTTCGACCGCTAGATGCCAAAAGTCCGGCAACTGCGTCGGTAGTGGTACCAATTCCAAATTGCAGGGTAGGGCTGCGAGGAATGAGGCCCATTACGTGTTTGGCGATTCGAACGTCCGTTTTCGAGGGCGGAGACGGTTCTATTGTTGAGATCTTTGCATCTGACTTCACCATGAAGTCAATTTTGCTTTGGTGAAAACGGGTGGCGCCAAAGGTTCGAGGAACATTTGGGTTCACTTCGGCGATTACCTTTTTGGCAACTTTCATTGCGGCTAGGGTTGCTCCGGCTGTTGGGCCAAGACTTACCATTCCGTTTTTGTCCGGCGGAGAAACTTGAATAACAACGACGTCGATTGGAAGGGTCTTGTCTCCAATCAATTTGGCAACACGGCTGAGGTGTACTGGGACAAAGTCGCCGCGGCCCGCTGCAATTGCATCGCGATTGTTGGCGCCGATGAATACTGAGTTTGCGATGATTTTGTTGCCGCTGAACAACCGTTTTGAAGCGGTATTGGTCAAGCCAACAATCTTGATCGGGTTCTTTGCGCTCAAGCCAGTTTCACGTTGGCCGAGAGCCTTCAAAACTGACTTGGCAACAGAGTGACCGATTGGAACGTAAACATTGGCGCCAGCTCTAATTTGTCCGGCTGCCTGGGCCGCTGTACGATAGGTCGGAGCTTTCACCTTCTCGCCGCGGAGTTCTTTTCCGGCTTTGGGAGCGCGGGTGCGAACTCGTGTCGCTTTTTTCGTAGCTACTTTGGCTTTCCGTGTGGCGGCTGGTTTGTTGGTACTCGTTTTTGTTGTGCGAGCGCCCCGTTGAGCATCTGCGTGGGAAGGAGCCCAGGTAAGAAGGAGCGTCGTAAAGAATGCGAGTGATGTGGCTTTGAATGAGGCTTGCATAGCAGTTCTCGTTAGGTCGGTAATCGTCGAATTAGGTCTGGTGTAGAAGGCTGGAGGTCAAAACTCTTAGTTCGCTTCGGGAGCTGCGCCACCGCGGTCGGCAGGAATGACTCCCAGCCCCTTGGCGTTGTAACCAGTTCCTTTGACGACATTGCCTTTGGCATTGAAGGTGCCCATGATTTGCAGGTTGAACTCCACCTTGCTGAAGTTGGGGTCGGTAGTTGGAGCGATGACGCCAACAACAGGAACGTTCTTGCTGAGGATAAGGTCGTACATCCATTTGGCAGGATCTTGAGACCGGCTAACTCCCATGATTTCAGAAAGGGTCTGACGAGCAACAAGGTCCAGTGAGCGCTTGGGGAAGTTCTTAGCAATAGTATCAAATTCCTTTAGGAGTCGCTTTGCAGAACTCTTTGTCCATTTGCTCAGGCCTTCCGCCTTAAGAGCTTTGGCTAGGATGACTTGGCGGGCTGCCGGGTCTTTGGCTTTTGCCAAGAGGCTGTGGAGTCCGTCGGAGTACTCTGCGCCCAATGCGCCAGACTTGGAAGCTTTCGCGATGTTCTTGTCTACTGTGTTTGCCCAGCGCTTGAGGTCACCAATAGGAGCTGATGTTGCCCAGTTGGTACATGCTGTCTGATAAACCCATTTGCCGCGGCTATTTTTGAAACCGTAGACTTCACCCTTTTTTCCGTGTCCGGCTTCGACGCCAGCGTTCAGGTACTTGGTGAATCGAGACATTTGAGCTCGGTTTAGTTGAGCAGGTGCCATGTATTGAAGACGGGCAGTTCCCGCAGAATCCATCGTTGCGCCGTACGTGTTATGAGTAAGAGTTTTCCCGCCAGCTTGGTCGGCGACAAGAGTATGAAGATGGTTAGGGTTAGCAGAGGCAGCAAACCAGATGACGTTTTCGCCCATGGACTCTCTAAATAGGTTCAGCGTAGATGGCAGAACTTCAAAGAAGGTCTTGGAGGACTTCGTGACTCTATTGGTCTTGCCGTTTTTCAGCATGCCTCGCAAACGACGAGTAAAAGACTGAACCGTATGGCCATCGGCCTTGGCCATATCTTTAAAGACATTCAGACGAGCCTTGAGTGGAGCATTCGCAAGCTGCTCACGCATCTTCGGGTCGGTGAGCTTGGTCCCGCCCAGTGCCGCCTTGGTCAGTTTGGCACTCATCTTTTTGATGTCTTTGGGACTAACTCGCTGACGACGAGCCTTTTTAACCGCACTCGCTGTCGTCTTACTGACAGTGGCACGGGACGGTGGTTGAACACGAGTGACTTTCTGAGCATCGACCGATCCCGTCCAACTGAATGCAGCGAGGGAGAAAGTTAGAATTGCAAAGTGCCATTTGGAAAGAGTTCTCGACATAGTGGAATGACACGATGCAACAAATGATCCAGAGATTCCAAAATGGAAGTCCCGAGATCGATGACACCTAACTATCTTATATTACTTAGTTACTAAGTGGCCCTACTCACCGTAAAACCACTTTTCCCGGTCATGCGACCCCATTGCCTGGGCCCATGCACTAGCCACTCGCGACGCCAGCGCTAGTCGTCTAGCCAGCTGCCGAGCCAGTAGCTCAAGTAATAGACACCCATCTTACCAATAATAGACACCCGTTTAATTTGACGGATGTCACTGGGGATCAATAGGATGTCCACGCATGCCAAGCCCACGCTCAAGCCAGATTGACCTGTCGATTACGCCCTACTACCACTGCATGGTTCGATGCGTAAGGCGAGCATTCCTGTGTGGCGACGACCACTACTCAGGCCAGAATTACGACCATCGCAAGGAATGGGTACGCAGCCGACTGCGATACCTAGCAACCGTGTTCTCCATCGATATCTGCGCATATGCGATCATGAGTAACCACATGCACATTGTGTTGTGTGTAGACCAAGAGCGCGCACAAGCATGGTCACAAGAAGAAGTCGTCGCTCGCTATACGGGGCTGTATCCAATGCTTAAAGCCCGCTACCAAGACGCCGATACAGAGGCACGCGAACTGTTTGTAAAGGAGTGGCGCTCTCGATTGTGCGACATCAGCTGGATGATGCGTGCCATCAATGAATTTATCGCGCGCCGAGCAAATCGTGAAGACAAAGTGAACGGACGTTTCTGGGAAGGACGATTCAAAAGCCAGGCTTTGGTAGACGAGCAGGGGCTACTAGCTTGTATGGCCTATGTCGACCTCAACCCCGTTCGCGCCGGCATGGCGGATTCTTTGGACGGTTCGGACTTCACCTCTATCCAAGAGCGCTTGCACGATTTGGCCATGAAGCGGGCCACGCGAAGTAAGCGTTGCGCGCCTAGTTCCCTTGCGCCACTCGCCGATCAGGAGTCGAGCGGGGATAGCATACGAAAAATTCCGGTAACACTAGCAGGCTATGTCGAACTCTTAGAGTGGACTGGCAGTGCTTTACTTTCTGGTGAGGCAGCAGACGCGTCGCCAGCACCGGTTTTGCTTTCTGAACAAGAAATTTGTCCGGATGGATGGCTTGACGTGCTCGGTAACTATCAATTGAGCGCTGCTAGCTTCCTGGGTTCGGTCGAGGAATTGGAAAAACTCGCAGAAGCGTCGGGTAAACGCTGGGTTCGAGGCATCGGTGTTGCTCGACGCCTCGCTTCCTGACAGATAAGGCTAGTATCTACCCTGATATCTGGGTAATTAGCCCCTGTCGGTCAGTGATTGGGGCACCAGTATTGGGTAGCGCATGGACCTCAGTGGCGGTGGGGTATTTCTCCGGACGAATTTGTCCGAGCTCCTTTTCGCATAGGCGAGACCAACTATTGAACCAGCTTTCCTTGGCAGATAGTCTCAGGCAAAAGTCATACGCAACTATAGATGCATCTTCTAGCGGGCCCGCCTCTGTAGTTAGTGTATCGCAGTAGGCTTCTATTTTTTCTTCGGCGAAGGCTCCTGTTCGCACTTCCCGCGGAATCGGAGCGGTAAAGAATTCACCAGAGTT
>JAESTW010000704.1 GCA_016763395.1 Kofleriaceae bacterium | reverse complement strand
GTTCGCAACTACTTTTGGCATAGCGGGCAAAACTCAATAGTTCCGATCGGACAAGAGAGCGTCAAGTCCACCGAAGGTGGGAGTAAGACTTGTTGCGAGATCTGGCTGGGATTGATCTCATTTGCCCGTAGCACTTAACTCAAGGCAATAGAGGCCGACTATATGTAATGCAGGTTGACAGTGGAGCACCGCACAAAACCATCTAGGATAGGAACAGTATGAAACGATTTGGAATTCGGGGAAAAGTAGCAGCTACACTTTGTCTGTTTGGCGCATTGCCAATGTTAGTTGTGAGCTATCTCGCTGCAACTGCTGTAAATAGTACGAAGGAACAAAGTTCACTTCAGATTAAGGCGACATCACAGGGGATTGCAGATCGTATCGACCGGAATCTTTTTGAGCGTTATGGTGATGTTCAGGCATTCGGACTCAATGAGGTGATTCAAGAACGCTCCTATTGGTACAATACCAATGAGAGCGAAAACGCGATTGTCACAGTGATGAACTCTCTTGTTGATACCTACGATATTTACTACTTGACCATACTGGTTGATTTGGATGGACGTGCAATCGCCGTGAACTCGAAAGACGATTCAGGGAGAAACATTGATGTCTCACAGGTCTATGAGAAAAATTTCAAGGAGGCTGCGTGGTTTAAAGCCTTGGCCAGCGAGAGCTACACCACCAAGATGCCATTTACGGCAGCGGGGAACGACGTGTCCTCAGGGACGTTTATCGAAGATTTTCATACTGACAACGATGTGATTTCTGCTTATCCTGGAAATGAGGGCTATACCCTTGGCTTTTCTGCGCCCGTGCGTGATTCGGATGGTAAGACAATTGCTTACTGGAGTAACCGAGCTAAGTTTTCAGTTGTCGAAGAAATCGTAATTGCTGGTTACGTGGAATCGGCAAGCAATGGCAGCGAGACGTTGGAAATAACAATTCTCGACCAGTTTGGCAGAGTCATCGTTGACTATGATCCCACTACATCGGGCACTACTGAGATGAAACGAGATACCTCGGTGCTGGGACAGTTCAACCTCGCGGACAAAGGCCACAAGGCGGCAATACGTGCGGTAGCGGGAGATACCGGACACATGATCGTAGATCACAAGCGCAAAGGGGTAGAGCAGGTTGCGGGGTTTACTCACTTGCAAGGTGCCTTGGGCTATCCTGGAATGAACTGGTCAGTCCTTGTGCGTGTGCCGACTGCAGTTGTTTTTGCTGCTGCTGACGCTGTTCAAAGGAAAATAGTCATTGCGGCCTTATCGATGTTTGTTCTGACGCTACTGCTAGGTCTCTACTTAGGTGGTCGATTCGCTGCGCCGCTTCGAGAGCTTTCTGTGATAGCAAGAAAGATATCGGTAGGAGATGTCAACCAGGATATTACCTACAAGAGCGATGATGAAATCGGTGAGCTTGCCGAATCCTGCCGGGCAATATCTTCCTACGTGGGAAACGTATCAGCCGTTGCAGAGTCCTTGAGTCGAGGGGATTTAGGACAGCGAGTTGAGCCAAGGTCCGGTGAAGACGTTCTTGGGAGAAGTTTTGGAAAAACGCATGACACGCTTTCAGCAGTTCTCGCAGAAAGCCACGTGCTTATCACTGGCGCAAAACAAGGGGATTTGGCGGTACGTGCTGAATTGTCGAAGTTTGAAGGTGTGTTCCAAGAGCTCGTCAAAGGGTTAAATGAAACTCTTGCCGCAGTTTCCGGCCCACTCTCTGATACCTCAGACGCACTACAGCGTCTCGCAAATAGAGATATGACAGTACGCATTAATGGCGTGTATCCAGGAGACTATGCGCAACTAAAGGATGCATTCAATTTGGCAGCAACGAATGTTGGAGATGCCTTGTTACAAGTTTCTCAGACCGCGGAGAAGGTTGTTGCCACATCTAAGGAGATCAACCTCGGAAATCAGAACATTGCCCAGTCTGCGTCGGATCAAGCAAGTGCCCTGCAAGAAGTGGGAGCGTCGTTGGTAGAGCTTGCTGGTGCCTCAAAAGACAACTCTATGCATGCCACTGAGGCTCGGGGGCTAATTTTACAAGCTAAGTCCGCGACTTCAGATGGACTAGAGAGCATGAAACAGCTTTCTACTGCAATGTCTCGAATTAAGGAGTCTGCGGACGAGACTGCAAAGATTATCAAGACGATTGATGAGATTGCATTTCAAACCAATCTGCTGGCGCTTAATGCTGCCGTAGAAGCAGCGAGGGCGGGAGATGCGGGAAAGGGATTTGCAGTTGTCGCAGATGAAGTTCGCTCGCTTGCAATGCGAAGTGCAGAAGCGGCACGGAGTACAGCAGACATGATCGAGGAGTCTGTCCGTAAAACGGACGAGGGCGTAGCTCTAAACATGCGGGTACTTGAGCAACTGCAAGAAATTAGCGACCAGGTACACTTGGTTGAGACTGCCGTCGTCGATATCTCAGCGGCTTCAAGTCAACAGAGCACTGGGGTAAAAGAAATTTCTGTGGCGACAGAAGAGATGAGCCTAGTTACCCAACGAAACGCGGCCACGACAGAACAAACTGCCAGCGCGACGGAAGAACTGCATAGTCAGGCGGCAGCGATGCGTGGGGTAGCAAATCAGTTTACGTTGCGGAAAGGTCTGCATCAAACGCCCACTCCGAGAGTGGCAGTGCCTGCCCCCCCAAAAAATGTTGCGAAGTCGGTTGAACTCGGCAATACACCGGGCATGGATGAGTTCGATGACGCGGGACTTCTCGCCGACGATAACATGGGCTTCGGAGAGCTTTCTGATTTCTAGCAGCAAGGACCAAATGTGAGGTCCTTGTCCGAGTGTCTGGGGCTTTAGACGATATAGGATAGTACGCCGCTTGCGACTGCAACCAGTCCAAGTGGCGCTTGTATCATCGTCAAACGTTGACGAATCGCCTTGCCCTTCGCTTCGGCTTGGGCATTTTTACTCAGGGCATACTTCGTAATTAGCCCGAATCCGAGTAGGAAACCAATGCTGATTCCGCTAACGAGTACCGCCATGATCACAGCCAATTGTACAGGCACCGAGGTTAGCGCACCAAAGTTTGGCAGCACGAAACCCACAAGCCAATACAGTCCCCATGAGAAAAGTCCCAGCCCTAGCCATCCCTGATACGGAGTGATCTTGTCAATCCACTCTTGGGCGTCCGGCCGACGTGCAATGATTAACCCTGATGCTGCAATAACTCCGCCGACGATTGTTCCTAGTGCATAGCTCATAACTGTGTTCTTTCTGCTAGTTGGTGAAGTGCTGCTACCTTGGTGCAGCTTGACCGTGCCTAGAGCAACACTGATGCCAACGCTAAGTCGTCGGAATTATGTTCGTTAGGTCGCTATTGCACCGTTGATGTGGTGCAACCACCGGTTGCACCCATACGTATGGGTTGCGCCCGCAACTTGACATTTCTCAACGAGCCCTCGATGCGAGCCAACCCCGGACACGATCGGCGGCGATCAATAAAGTTGTCGCGATGAGACCGGTCTCGGTAGAGCGACGTAGGTTTCGCTAAAACCCGCTAAATCTCAATCGTAATGGAGTGCACAATCGCTTCGTCGTCGGTAAGCCTCTTGGCCATTTGATACCGGACGGCGAAGGGCACGAGCCAGATGGAGACGGCTAGGTCGAGGGAGAAGCCGGCTGCGAGTTTTTCTCGATCGGAGTAGTTCTTAAAGGACTCGATGGCGCCTGTGCCGAAGAGTTGCAGGTCGAGTTGCCGGAACTGCAAGCTGGGCAAGAGGTAGGCTGTGTGGGAGATGCCGAAATCGAGGATGAGTGGGTAGCGGTAGGCGAGCTGGGCGATGGCGATTTTGTTTGTGTGGAACTGCAGGTCTTCGAATCCTCGCAAAGGCACAGAGTAGCCAAAGAAGTCGGGAGCTCCGTTGTCTTCGGACTCGGACTCAGGCTCATTGCGCTGTACGGCACGGTAGAGGGCCGTGGTGCCCCCGACGTCGAGTAGGCCATCATTGCGGCTGAGACCGTATTGCCGACGGCCGCGCAGCCCCAGGGAGAGCGTGTGGCGTCTGCTGAAGGGCAGTGGTGTCCAGAGCCGTAACGACGCTTGTAGGTCGCCAATGTCAGCGTCAAGTGAGTTTAGGGCACTGGCAAAATAGCCGGCTTGTGCGGACAAAGAGTATCCTCGTCTCGGGCCACTATAGGCGGTGGATTCAATGGCCGCGAATTGGATGCCAAGGCTTGGGCCGGACAGTCTCCGGAACCTTTTGTCCAGATCGGCGTCCAGAGGCTCTTCGACTTGGAACTCAGAGAATGATAGGAAGGTTGCACCCGAGCGGAATGGATAGGTGACACTAACGCCGCCTTCACGCTGTCGTTGAATTGTCTCGTTGTCACCGTTTTGCCATGAGAACTGTCCGAGATATACCTGCATGTCCGCTGGCGCGAGAATTGAGGTGCCGTACGCGAATTGTCCCGAGACCTCTCGGCTCTCGGGGTTCAGGTACCCGGCCGCACTCCAGCGGTGTGTGAATAGTCTGTCTGCGCCAGAGAGCGATAGTCCGACGATGGTAGACTTCTGTGGGCCGGCTAGAACAGTCGGAGTGCGCAAACTCGGCGAAAAGAGGTTGTCCAGCTGGCTGTAGGGCTTGTCCGAGTGCACGCGGACGTTCGGGGCTTGTTCAGCGCCAGGAGCGATTTCTGCCGGACTAGGGATTGTGGCGACCACCGATAGCTCTTTGTCCGGTACTGAGTTGATGCTCCAGTCCCAGCCTTTGCGGTTGAGGAAGCGGAACTTGCCTTGAAAGGGACGCGGTTGAAAGGCGAGGTAGGGAGCGTCACTTACTCGGGTAAGCTGTCGGGTGCGCAAATCGTAGACATGAAGCTGGAAGCGCCCGCTGAACTCGGCGAGGAGCAGGATACGGTGCTGATCCACCCAGCTTGGATCGTGAACGGCGCCAGCGATCCGCAGCTCGGTCAGGGTTTGTCCGCTCGACGCGTTCAGTACCCGGATAGCGAAAGACTTGCCATCAAAGTAGGAAGCGACCAGCTTGCTCTTGTCCGGCGACTGGCGAATTTCGCCGTAGTAACTGCGAGGGCCCGCTTCTCGTACAATACGAGCTGTTTTCGTTGCGAGATCGAGTTCTGCGACGTGGCGTTTGTCCCCATCAGCGCTGGCGTAGAAATACGAGTTTCCATCGCGGCTGAGAGAGCCACCGGTTCCGCCCAGGTCTCCAAGAACTTCTTCGAGCTTGTCTGAATTGATACGGTAGCGCAAGAGGCGGCTCTCGAGCTGGACATGGCCAGAATCTAGCGCGACAAAGTAGAGATCGTTGCCGTCTTGGCTAAACGAGAGCCCTGACGTCAGGATTGGATTGGCAACCGAGAGTGTCCGGGGTGGCAGTATGTCGACGAGGTTTCGCTCGCGCAAGACCTTGCCATTTTCGTAAATGGTGAGCCGGGTTGGCTTGTCCGCGCTGGCGCTGATGAGAGCTTCTCGTCCGGTCGGAGAAACAGCGTATCTAGCAGAGTTGCCCGCGTTATGTACGTGTTTTTGCGTCGCCGGTGCCGCTCGCACAACATAAACGTTTTGCACATAATCAGCGAATTCGTCGACTAACGCGGGGAGTGTCTTTTTTGTGGCCGACTTCCAGCGCAGTGCGGTGCCAAAGGGAAAGAAGATGGAGTCTCCCTGCTCTTGTATGAGTTTCCACAGCGCTTCTTCGCCGTATCGCTTGGCGAGAAAATCGACGAAGTGACTGCCGACCAGATACTGGTTTCCCCAGTGGAAGGGCCGTTGAAAAGTGCTCAAATCGCCACCATTTATACGTTTTTGGGCGAACGCAGCGTGAAAGTAGCCACGCCATGCTGGCCACGCCATACGTCCGGCGCCGGGTTGTAGCCGGGACTCGTAGTAGGTTGCCAGGCCTTCAAGAAACCAGGAGTCCAGTCCGATTTGCGGTGACATGACGTTGCCAACCCATTTGTTGAGCCAGCCCCACAGTCCTTTCGCTTGTAAGAGTTGTACGTAGTGTGTGATTTCGTGGCAGCCGACAAAAGAGGGGTCCGGAGGCATGCCGAGTTCGCTGGTGAAGTCCAAGGTGTTGGATGTCGGGATCACGGAGAAGTGCGGCAGCCCGGCGACAGATGGCGCGACGAACGCGTTGTTGAAGGGCACGTCCGGGACAATGATAACCATCTTCTGATCAGCGTAGTCATTGTGGATCTTTGCCTGCGAACGAAGAGCAGTGGCACATGACTCCAGGCGCTCAGCAATCCGCAAGGCGTTGTCCCTGCGTGCAGCCGGATAGTAGAGAAGCAGCGAGTCTGTCTCCATTCGACGCATGGGTTTTTCCCGCAATGAAGTCGCAACATCGCTGGGAAGTCGGCTCGCGACCGGGGCTACGCATCCTGTTGCAAGGTAGAGCAACGCCACCGCCATGAAAGTCGAAATACGCATCTCACCTGACCCTACAGCATTTATAGGCCCTTCGAGAACTCGGCAATCAATTGGTAAGAGGCAATCGCATCAATGCCCATCCAATTGCTAGGAAGCATTGTGTGTACGTGTCTTTGGAGGCCATTCCAGGTGTTCTACGCTCAAATTCCTAGGTACGCTGCGACTGAGCATGGACAAGAGTTACATTCGAATTTTTGATACGACACTCCGGGATGGTGAGCAGTCACCTGGGGCCACCATGACCAAGGACGAGAAGCTTCGCATTGCCGAGAGCCTCGCGAAATTGGGAGTAGACGTGATTGAGGCCGGCTTCCCCGCTGCCTCTCCGGGCGACCTTGCGGCCGTACAGGGAATTGCGGAGTCAGTCGGACAGAGCAAGATAGGCTCTCCCAGTGGCGAGCCACCTATCATCTGCGGTTTGGCGCGAGCAAAAAAACGCGACATCGAAATTGCTTGGCAGGGTGTGAAAGCAGCCGTCCGGCCGAGGATTCACACCTTCTTGGCGACTTCGGATATTCACTTGGAATACAAACTCCGAATGACCCGGGAAGAGGTGGTAGCGCAAGTCCGGGAGATGGTCGGTTTTGCCTCCAGTCTGTGTTCGGACGTTGAGTTCTCTCCCGAGGACGCCGGACGAAGTGACCCAGAGTTTTTGTACGAAGTCTTGGCTGTTGCAATTGCAGCTGGCGCAACGACCCTAAATATACCGGACACTGTAGGGTATACAACTCCCAGTGAGTTTGGCGCGCTGATTCGCGGAATTATTGACAACACAGCGGGGCTTGACGATTCGATCATCGTGTCGGTGCACTGTCACAACGATCTGGGGCTGGCAACTGCCAATAGCCTTGCTGGCGTTCAAAATGGTGCCCGGCAAATCGAAGTTGCTGTCAATGGCATCGGTGAGAGAGCTGGTAACACCGCCTTAGAAGAAGTCGTAATGGCGATGACAACCCGGGAGACTTTTTACAACAAGAAGACAGGCATTGATACGACGCAAATTATGCGGGTGAGTAAGCTTGTTTCGAGTTGTACGGGTATGCAAGTGCAGCCCAATAAGGCGATTGTCGGTGCCAACGCGTTTGCTCACGAGGCCGGTATCCACCAAGATGGTATGCTCAAAAACGAGTCTACCTACGAAATTATGCGTCCTGAGAGTGTTGGCGTTGCAGAGAGTCAACTCGTTCTTGGCAAGCATTCTGGCCGCCATGCAATTAAGTCGCGACTGCAAAGCCTGGGTTACGAGCTCTCGGACGACGATCTGGGAAATGCCTTTACCCGCTTCAAGACACTGGCGGACAAAAAGAAGAATATTACCGATGCAGACCTAGAAGCACTGGTCACCGACGAGCTGCGTAAAACGAGCCAACTATGGGCTCTGGCCGACTTGCAAGTGTCGAGCGGAACCACGGACATGCCAACCGCGACGCTGCGGCTGAAGGACCCGGACGGCGAGATTCATGTGCAAGCCTCGGTGGGAACAGGGCCGGTAGACGCGATCTACAACGCGATCGATCAGATTGTAGGTGACCACGGGACCTTGCTTGAGTTTCAAGTGCATTCTGTTACCGGAGGTACCAATGCCTTGGGCGAAGTCACGGTTCGCGTGGAAAGCTTGCAAGAGAATGACTCTTTCTTCAATCCCCAAAGTGGGGCCGGCACGAAACGAAGCTACATCGGACACGGCACAGCAACGGATATCGTCGTAGCTGGCGCGCAGGCATACATTGCTGCGATCAACAAAATCATAATCGCAGAGAAACGAGACAATGGATGAGCAATACTCCGAAGACACTATTTGACAAGGTCTGGCAGAGCCACATCGTGGTACAAGAAGACAGTTGTCCGGCGGTATTCTATATTGATTTGCACCTTATCCACGAAGTGACTTCGCCGCAGGCTTTTGCGGGGTTGAAGGCGCGCGGACTCCCTGTTCGGCGGAAATCTCGAACGGTCGCCACCATGGACCATGTGATACCGACCTTATCCGGAAAGCTCGCGGTCATTGATGCCAACGCGCAAAAGATGCTCGACGCACTTGAGCAGAACTGCAGGGAGCACGATATTGTTCTATTCGCCGCTGGCTCAGGGCGTGAGGGAATCGTACATGTCATTGGCCCCGAGCTTGGGCTTACGCAACCAGGCATGACAATTGTGTGCGGAGATAGCCACACCGCGACCCATGGCGCCTTTGGAGCATTTGCGTTTGGTATCGGTACTAGCGAGGTCGAGCATGTGTTGGCCACCCAGTGCCTCTTGCAGGAGAAACCCAAAACGCTAGAAGTGGTATTCGAAGGCATGCCCGGGCCGGGCGTTACTGCAAAAGACATTATCTTGGCCTTGTGTGCGCAGATCGGAATCGGCGGCGCCACCGGACACGTAATCGAATATCGTGGTCGGGTCATTGACGCGATGTCGATGGACGAGCGTATGACAATCTGCAATATGTCAATTGAAGTGGGCGCTCGCGCGGGAATGATCGCGCCGGACGAGACGACATTTGCCTACTTAAAAGGGCGAGAGAGTAGTCCTGCTGGGAATGCGTGGGACAAAGCGGTTGCCGATTGGGAACTTCTTAAGTCGGACGCCGGCGCAGAGTTTGACAAGCGTGTTGTACTCGATTTGAGTTCTCTCGCTCCCATGCTCACCTACGGCACCAATCCCGGGATGGGCATGCAGGTTGACGGAAAAATCCCCAATCCGGACGACTCAGACACCGCCAGCGAGAAGTACGCTATCGGCAAGGCCCTAGACTACATGGGCCTCGAAGCGGGACAGGCGATTTTGGGGCAACCCATTGATGTGGTTTTTATCGGATCTTGTACCAATTCGCGGATGCAGGACCTGCGAGACGCGGCCAGTATTCTAAAGGGGGCAAAGGTGCATCCGACGACCCGGACACTGATTGTACCAGGCTCCGCAGCTGTCAAAGCCGAGGCTGAGCGCACGGGACTCGACAAAATATTTATCGATGCTGGTGCCGAGTGGCGGAACCCGGGCTGCTCGATGTGCATTGCCATGAACGGGGATGCTCTGGAACCCGGACAGTACGCAATGAGTACATCCAACCGAAATTTCGAAGGCAGGCAAGGCAAGGGTGGACGCACCTTCCTGGCATCGCCTCTAATGGCTGCTGCTGCGGCGATTCGCGGGTGCGTGACAGATGTTCGCGAGCTTATAGAGAACCCGGTGTCTGGTCAGGAGTCTGCCCCAGCGTCGGACACAGACAGGGAGACAAGAAGATGAAGGCATTCACTGAGGTACAGAGCAAGGCAATTGCTATTGCGGTCGATGACATCGATACTGATCAAATCATTCCCGCACGTTTTTTGAAAACGATAGATAAACTCGGTCTGGGCAAGAGTCTCTTTGCCGACTGGCGCTACCGTGAAGACGGCAGTGAAACCCCCGACTTCGTTCTAAATAAAGAGTCGATGTCCGGGCGCAGCATTTTGGTCGCTGGCAATAACTTCGGATGTGGCTCCTCGCGCGAGCACGCGCCGTGGGCACTTTGGGCCTGGGGCTTCCGAGTCATCATATCAACCTCCTTTGCGGACATCTTTCGCAATAATGCGCTCAAGAATGGACTCTTGCTCGTCGAAGTAAGTGAATCTATACACAAAGCACTGCTCACCGGAGATTCTTCGGACACAGACGCTGTGTTGCGAGTGAATTTGGAAGAGCAGACTCTATCGATCGGTGATAACAACACCATCTCGTTTGAGATCGACGCCTTTTCCAAAAAATGCTTGCTTGAAGGCTTGGACCAACTCAGCTACCTGCTCTCGTTTCAAGAGAGCATAGAGAAATACGAAAGCGAGAGGCCCGGCTCATGAAAGCAACGATTACACTACTTCCTGGAGACGGCATTGGACCTGAAATTGTCCGGGAGGCCACGCTCGTTCTAAGTGAAGTCGCGAGCAAGTTTGGTCACGAATTTCAGTTTTGCGAGAAACTCGTAGGCGGATGCGCAATTGATGAGACTGGCAGTGCTCTTCCAGAGGAGAGTCTCACCACATGCCGCGAAAGTGACGCCATCCTCCTGGGCGCGGTTGGTGGCCCCAAGTGGGACGATCCAAACGCAACGGTCCGGCCAGAACAGGGCCTTTTGGCACTTCGCAAAGAACTCGATCTCTTCGCCAACCTGCGTCCGGTGACGATTCACCCAGCGCTAGCCGAGGCATCTCCGCTCAAAGCAGAACGTCTCGCGGGCGTAGACATATTGATCGTCCGGGAGCTGACAAGTGGGATCTATTTTGGCAGCCCGCGCTTTCGTGAAAAAACATCGGAAGGGCTTCGAGCCGTAGATACCCTGGAATACACTGATGCAGAAATTCGCCGTGTTGTCCGAGTCGCATTTCAAGTCGCTGGTGACCGCTCCAAACGGGTAACATCTGTCGACAAGGCCAACGTCTTGGATTCTTCTCGTCTTTGGCGGGAGGTTGCCAATGAAGTGGCAACAGAATTCCCCGAGATTGCCCTCGACCATCAGTTGGTCGATTCGGCTGCCATGCGACTGATTACCCAGGCCGCTAGCTTCGATGTGATCGTAACTGGAAACATGTTCGGTGATATTCTTAGCGACGAGGCTTCCGTGCTCAGTGGTTCTCTCGGACTCCTGCCCAGTGCATCATTGGGAGAGGGCAGCCTCGGCCTCTTCGAGCCCATTCACGGATCCGCACCGGACATCGCTGGCAAAGGGATAGCGAACCCATTGGCAACCATCCTCAGCGGGGCTATGCTCCTGCGCCACTCTTTGGGGCTGGAGCAAGAGGCATGCGCTATCGAGGCGGCAGTGCATCAGGCAGTGACCGATGGAGCTAGAACCAGTGACCTGGGAGGCTCGCTCTCGACCCAGGCGATGACGCAAAAGGTACTTGCTCTCCTGTCCCGCTGATTAGAAGGAGGTCAACCTTTGGTAATCCGGGCGAGCGATATCCGGACCAAGTCGCCCATGGATTCGGCCTGCATGAATCGCTTGTCGCCGTGGTGCTCGGACAACTCCTTGCGCAGCCGCAATACATTTTCCCGTGGAGCCAACTCGTCTTCGCACATGCTATCCAGCAGCGCGGACAGACGATCGCCTTCAACCCGGGCACGGTTGCCCATAAGGGTGCGCTCCTCGTTGCGATACTGGCGATAGGTTTCCTCACTCATGCAGCGCATACTGAGAAATACCAGCGGGTTGTTGACCTTATAGTACTGCGGAAGATAGACGTGGCAGCGGCCTTCATAGCTTTGCTGATCAAAGTCGATAGCGCGCATGCTGTAGACAGTCTCATCAAAGTCCGGCGTAATATCGACGACAAAGTTACCCGCGTGCATATCACCAAGCAGACGTAGAAGGCAGCGCTCGTTGAATTTGACGAACTCCTTGGCCAGACGAACCTCGTCGAGACGCGTGTCTTTGAGATAGTGCTCCATGAAAACACGCGCGGGAAGCCCGGCTACATGTTGCTCGACAACGGTGTCCTTGGTACTCAAGAACTCAATGCGACTTGGGGCTAGGATATGTTCTAGTTCAAGGCCGTAAATGCGAGACGCGTCCGCTTTCTTGACATAGAAGTAATCAAAGTTCTGATTGAGGGTATTTAGAATGCGAATGCGATAGGGCTTGGTGTTTCCCCAAGTGCATACATCAACTCGATCAGTAACAAGATGGGCCATCACGCCCATATCACCCATGACTTTCAAGTCCGCGTAAATCTCTACTAGCGCTCGGTAGATTGGATCGCGGTCGCTCGATCTGTAGAGCACTGTCTCCCAAAGCGTGTCCTGCCCGTGCTTGTCGTAGACTGCAACGGTTTCGGTATAGACACCCAGCCCTTGGTAATTGATCGGTAGCGAGACCAATCGGCCATAGCCTCCGAGATAGTCCATCAGGCCGTCGCTAATCGGATACACCTGTTTCTTTCTAGAGATGAGTGCCATGGGCAGGTCCTCTAGTGTAGCACTTGGCACCGAAGAGCGAGAATGCTGCCCCTAGCTCTTGTTCCAAGGCGCGGACAAGGCGAGCATTGCCCTTATGAGCGAGAATACAAAATTACGGATAAATGGAGAGCGTATTTGGGACACACTGATGGAGGTTGCAAAGATCGGCGCAACTGAGAAGGGTGGATGTTGCAGGCTTGCACTTACCGATCTGGACAGAGAAGCTCGTGATCTCTACGTAAAATGGTGCAAAGAAGCCGGCTGTACGATTCGCATCGACAAAATGGGCAACATATTTGCCAGACGCGCCGGCGAGGACGACAGTTTGCCACCCGTTATGACGGGCAGTCACATCGACACGCAGCCCACAGGTGGTCGTTTTGACGGAGTGTACGGAGTGTTGGCCGGACTAGAGGTCATTCGCAGCCTCAACGATCTCAACATTAAGACCAAGCATGCGATCGAAGCATCGATCTGGACAAACGAAGAGGGGTCACGCTTTGCCCCTGCAATGGTGGCCTCGGGAGTTTTCGCAGGAGTGTTCACACTGGAGTACGGACTCAGCCGCGAGGATGAAGACGGCAAGACCATGGGTGAGGAGCTTGAGCGAATCGGCTATGCGGGACCGGACGAAGTTGGTGGACGCCCCGTGCATGCCTTCTTTGAAGTTCACATCGAGCAAGGGCCAATCCTCGAAGAAGAGGACATGACCATCGGCGTCGTCACTGACGCGCAAGGTCAGCGCTGGTACGAACTGACTCTTGGAGGTGTGGAGTCTCACGCTGGCCCAACTCCGATGAATCGCCGCAAAGACGCTCTCTTGGGCGCTGCCCGCGTGATTGAGCTGGTCAACAAGATAG
>JAESTW010000703.1 GCA_016763395.1 Kofleriaceae bacterium | reverse complement strand
GCAATACAACTCAAAGTTCCCATTGCCTTTCCCTATTCAAGTATCGACCTCTACTATCAATTCCTAGACGCGCCGAAGACTGCAATTGGCGTGGGTGTGGAGGTGTCGGTAGTACCCTCTGTGTACGCTGCATTCACGCAGGACTTGAGCTCCAACCTCTTTGTCACCTTTACGCCGCGAGTCTACTTTCCAACGGGCTACAAGATAAAAACGGTGTTGAATCCACAACTCGCCATTGGAGTCGTGGATACCGCGGGAGTAGAAATTACCGCGCTGCTTAGCCTCGCTCATCATCTCGGCTCTGGTGAAAATTTCGCATCGGATTATATTGGAGCCGGGCAAGATGGATCCGACCTTCGTAGGAATTTCCTCTTGTCCGGCGTCTCTGCCCGATGGTAGGGCGGAAGTACAAGAATCGGCTCTCAGGACCAGTGTTCCGATCGCAACCCGACATACGCTATTGTGATTAGTGGAGACGTCATCGCCTCGATAGCTTTCTCAATACGATAGATTGTTAGTAGTGCAATGCCCGGTAACGGTTAAGCTGTCTCCGGAATGTACCGAGCTCTAATTTGTGTGGTGGCTCTTGTGACCACGGCATGCATCATCCCGACAACATCTCGGACGAATGCACGGGTTAGTCCGGGCACCACAATTGGACTTTTTGGCGGCGCTCAGTATGTCGAGCCGAGTTCGAGTCACGACGGCGACGAGGGCAATCAGGGAGTCAGCCCATACCTTGAGGTTGATACGCAGTATGGTTTTCAGTTTGGCGATAACCATCGTCTCGCCGTACAAATCAAGGTGCCCCTGGCCATCCCCTACACTAGCGTTGATGTCTACTATCAGTTCTTAGATTCTCCTAAGTACGCCATGGGGATTGGTGTGGAGACATCTGTACTGATACCCGCAATCTACGCTGCGTTCACACGGGATTTGGGCGATTCTCTATTTGTCACATTTACGCCTCGGGTCTATTGGGCGGGCCGCAGAAAGAGACCTGTATTGAACCCTCAACTTTCGCTAGGCAGCTTGGGGCCAAAGGAGGTGACTGCTCTATTGAGTGTCGGGCACTACCTTCATGGAGGGGAAAACTTTGCAACAGATGCGCCGCTGCCTGGGCAGGACGGCTTTGACGTGCGTAGTAACTACTTCCTGACGGGACTCTCGGTGCGTTGGTAGCTGATAAAGACGCGCGCCGTGCAGGCATTGGAGGCCCGGCTCTTTTGCCGTAGAGTGGGCAGGGCAGTCGTGGCCAAAACCCGAGGCGAGCGAGGCTGGATCGCCCAGGTACTGTGATTGCGATACCAATATCCCGTACCCGCATTTTGCCCCTATTCATGTAGGCAAGCTTTTGTTAGGGTCGCCGCGCTGTGACTACCGCAGAGCAAAAACGCGACCACCGGCGGCATCAGATTCTCGATGCCGCGAAGGCTGTATTTGCTGAGCGCGGCTTTCACAACGCGTCGATCAACGAGATTATCAAGAGCGCTGGCATTGCCCGTGGCACCTTCTATCTCTACTTTTCGAGCAAGGACGCGGTATTTCAGTCAATCCTCGATTCGGCGCTTGTGGGGCTTAATGCGCAGATCATTGGCGTGGATATGTCGCCGGGAGCAGAGGCTCCGAACGTTCAGTTGCACCAAAATGTGACGCGGGTTCTGGAGTACTTCCTCGCCGATAGGGCGCTAATTCAGCTTGTCATTACATATGGCTTTGCGCCAGACAGTGAATCAGCCCTTGGTGTCGATGCTTTCTTTGGCCATGTTTTGGAGCTCATTGAGCGCTCGCTAACCTACGGAATGGCCTTGGGCTTGGTTCAAAAGTGTGATGCTGGTTTGTGTGCAGCCCAGATTCTCGGATCTTTGCGCGGCGGTATCCAGAGACTGACTACTGCCCAAGAAGACTTAGATGTCGCTGTAGTTGCATCCCAACTAGTTGATTTTGCGTTGTACGGTGTTATTGCCCGTTCGCAAGCCTAAAATCGAACTTCGTTCATTTTAAGGGATCTCCGCCATTTAGTTGGTGCCAATAGTGAGATTCTCTTGACTGACATGTCAGTCTAGTTAGAATCACCACATCTAGACTGACGTGTCAGTCTAGTTTGTGCAGAGCACTAAGGATCCCAATCAGCATGTCCGAAATCAAACTCTATATAGGCGTCGACATTGGCTCAACTACAGCCAAAACTACAGTCGTCGATCCCACTACAAAGAAGATTCTCTGGTCGAAGTACGTTCGCCACGAGACCAAGCAGCCCGAATTTACTCGGGAACTGCTGATCGAAATTGGCAACGAGTTCCCAGACGTAAAGCACGACGAGATCAGAATTTTTATGACTGGTTCCGGCTCGGGCCCTATCGCCCCACATGTCGGTGCGAAGTTCGTTCAGGAAGTGAATGCGGTTACGATGGCCGTCGAAGAACTGCACCCGGACGTGGGCAGTGTCATTGAACTTGGCGGACAAGATGCCAAGATCATCATGTTCAAAGAGAACACCGAGACCGGCGACAAGCAGTCGACGACTTCGATGAACGATAAGTGTGCATCCGGTACCGGCGCCACTATCGATAAGTGTTTCATGAAAGTGGACATGCCAGCCGACGAAATCGCGAGCTTGGTTTTTGATCCAACCAAGCTGCACCACGTCGCTGCCAAATGCGGCGTCTTCGCAGAGACGGACATCGTCAACCTTATTAAGAGCGGCATCCCTCGCAACGAGATCATGTGCTCTTTGGCCGACGCAATCGTTAGCCAGAACTTGTCCGTACTTACTCGCGGCAACACGCTCAAAGCAAAGGTTCTCTTGCTCGGCGGTCCCAACACCTACTTGCCCTTCTTGCAAGAGTGCTGGCGCCTGCGAATCCCTCAAGCATGGGAAGAGCGCGGATACGAGTACCCCAAGGACGTACCAATTGACGAACTGATCTTCGTTCCCGAGAACGCCGATCTATACGCTGCTTACGGTGCCGTTCTATTCGGCATGTACGAAGACAATGACGTCGCGGTATACACCGGACTTGACGATCTAAAGCAGTTCATCGACCACGGCCGCAAAGAGAAGCTCGGTGAGAGCGCTGGTCCTGGACTTGTCGCCGATGAAAGCGAGCGAGACACCTTCCTTGACAAGTACGAGCTTCCCAAATTTGACGATACGGTACTGCAGCCCGGACAAGTAATCCGCGGCGCTATCGGCCTCGACGGTGGTTCTACTTCTTCTAAGATTGTCTTCATTAACGAAGAGGGTGTGATTCTAAAGAAGGTCTATCAACTCTCCAAAGGCAATCCAATTGTCGACATGCGAGAGATGTTCAGTGAGCTACGCAAGTGGGCCACAGATCAGGGCGCAACCATCGAGGTCATCGGCTTTGGCGTTACTGGCTACGCCGGCGACGTGATGGAAAAGGCGCTCTTGGCTGATGCCAACATCGTCGAGACCGTTGCACACATGATGAGTGCCAAGCACTACTTCCCCGAAGTAGATGTCATCTGTGACATCGGCGGACAAGATATCAAAGTGCTCTTCATGCAGCAGGGCGATATTAAGAACTTCAAACTCTCCAACTCCTGCAGTGCCGGCAACGGTATGTTGCTTCAGGCGATGGCAGCGCAGTTTGGTGTACCCGTAAAGGAATACGCCGCACACGCTTTTAACGCGAATCTTTCTCCGAAGTTCTCTTACGGTTGTGCAGTCTTCCTCGATTCTGATCGTGTGAACTTCCAGAAAGAAGGCTTTGCTCGCGACGAGCTTCTCGCTGGTCTAGCGCTGGTTCTTCCAAAGAACATCTGGCAGTACGTTGTGCAAATTCCTCGTATGGCAGAACTCGGACGAGTCTTTGTGTTGCAAGGCGGAACTCAACACAACAAAGCGGCTCTCAAGGCTCAGGTCGACTATATTGAACAACGTGTTCCTGGTGCCGAAGTCTACGTGCACCCACACACAGGCGAAGCTGGCGCAATCGGCGCGGCATTCGAAGCACTACGAGTGGTTGGCCGAACTGGGACCTCGACCTTTGTCGGGCTGGACAACGCGATCAACATCGAGTTCACTAGCACCAACGACGCCAGCACCAAGTGTGATTTCTGTCCGAACAACTGTTCTCGTACCTTCATTGATACAGAGACTCCAACCGGACAAACAGCTCGTTACATCTCAGGGTTCTCCTGCGAAAAGGGCACTGTTGAGGACATGGACGCACTCAAGTCTCTCAACAAGGTTCGCCGCGATCGCATGAAGGTGTACCCGAACTTGGTCGACTTCGAAGCCAAGCTCTGTTTCAAGTCCTTCTTCAAGTTCGATCCACTTCCTGATCATGGTTCCGAAATGACGGACATCGAGATCAAACGATCACTCTTTGGTAGTGTAAAACGAAAAGAAGTCACACGAACCTTCAAACGCTCTTCTGCAGAGGCGGTAGCTAAGCGAAAGAAGATCCGAGTTGCGATGCCACGCGTTCTCAACATGTGGTTCACTGGGCCGCTTTGGCGCACCTACTTCGAGACTCTCGGAATCCACAAGCGAAATGTCGTTTGGTCCGACGAGACCTCGGAAGATCTCTGGCAAGCGGGCGGTAAGTACGGCTCAATCGATCCATGCTATCCCGGCAAAGTCTGCCAGGCACACATCCACAACATCCTCTTTGAGCACCACGAGAAGAAAGCGATCGATTTCATCTTCTTCCCTTGCCTCACTCACGTTCCCACCTATGTCGAGAACGTAATGGATACGGCATCTTGTCCGGTTGTTGCGGGAACACCAAAAGTTATAAAGTCAGCGTTTACCAAAGAAACTGACTTCTTTACAGAACGTAACGTCGAGTATCTTGACCCAGCAGTGTCTCTCAGCGAACCCCTTCGCTTCAAGAAGATCATGTTTGATGTCTTCGGAGAGCGTCTCGGAATTACCGAAGACGAGAACGATTGGGCCATGGATCAAGGCTGGGCAGCACTTGCCGAGTTCGACAAGCAAATGGAAGAGCGTGGCAAGCACATCTTAGAAGAAGTCGCAAGCGAAGATCGCATGGCTCTTCTGATGATCGGACGCCCGTATCACAACGATCCTGGTATGAACCACGACGTCTTGGAAGAGTTCCAAGCTCTCGGATACCCAATCTTGTCGATGCGCTCGATTCCGAAAGACAAAGAGTGGCTCGCTAAGTACTTCGCTGATGACCTTCGCAAGAAGCACATCGATTCTCCTCTCGACATCAATGATGTTTGGCCAGAGAACTACAGCGTCAACTCCGTACAAAAAGTATGGGCAGCCAAGTTTGCCTCTCGTCACCCAAATGTTGCTGTACTCGATTTGTCGAGCTTCAAATGCGGACACGACGCACCGACGTACGGACTTATCGACAGCATTATGTCGGCGGCAGGGTCTCCGTACTCAGCACTTCACGACATCGACGCCAACAAACCTGCGGGCTCCATTAAGATTCGTGTAAAGACCTACGGCTACACCTTGATGCTCGCTGCTGAGAAACTGCAAGATCTCGGAAAGAAAGAGCGTGACCTAGAGCTTAGTCTTATGACTAAAAAGCTCGAGCTTATGGAGCAAATGAGCACCAAGCTCAAGGCGCTCGGCAACGACGGTGACACTGTTCTCGAAGAGAAAATCGCATTCCACCGCGAACTCTTGCTCACTATGAAACCAAAATCCGCTGGTAACACTCTTAACGTTATCCAGTAATTTCCAACACCAGTAAGAAAAAATACGACCATGAATACCAACGAATCCATTCAAGATCTAGAATCCAACCTCGAAGCGAAGCTTGCCGAATTTGAAGCGCAAGAGCGCGACCGACTTGGACTCAAAAGCACTGGCGGCCACTGGAATGACCAAGTTCCAAGCGGATTTACTCGCAAGCAGCGCGCACACACCACAATTTTAGTGTGCGGCCTGACCATGAGTCACGATTACTTTATCCAGTCTGCGCTCAACGGCATTGGCTACAAAGTCGCTCCGATGGACGTGCCTTCTAACGACGCACTTCAGTACGGACGAGAGTTCGGCAACCGCGGACAGTGCAACCCAACCTACTTCACTGTCGGTAACTTGATTAAGCACCTGACCGAACTGGAACAGGGCGGCATGAGCAAAGAGGATATCATCAAGAATCATATCTTCCTCACCGCTGGCGCATGCGGACCTTGCCGATTTGGCACCTACGTGACTGAGTACCGCAAAGCACTGCGCGACTCTGGTTTCGAAGGCTTCCGCGTCATGCTCTTCCAACAAACTGGTGGACTCAAGCAAGCAACTGGTGACGAGATCGGTCTCGAGCTCAACCCAACCTTCTTCTGGTCTGTTATCCGAGCCATCTTCCTAGGTGATGTTATCAATGCTCTTATGTACCGAGTACGACCGTACGAGGTTACTGAAGGTGATACGGACAAAGCAGTAGCAGATTCCAAAGCCATCATCGGTGATGCATTCCGCAACAACACCAGCCTCATTGCTGCGGTCTACAAGGTCCGCAAAGTTATGGGCGCGGTCAAAGTAGACCGTACTCGAGTTGTCCCCAAAGTCGGTATCATCGGCGAGTTCTGGGCAATGACTACCGAAGGCGACGGCAACTACGGCATGCAACGCTTCCTCGAATCTGAGGGCGCTGAAGTTGACATCCAAGTGGTAGCAGCATGGCTTCTCTACATGCTCTGGCAAGCACAATACGACACCAAACAGCGTGCGGACCTGCGCGGTACGGACAAGCAATCGAAGTTCGGCCTCGAAGGCGTTGACGTTCGCAAGAAGCTCGCAATGCTTATCGCTGTAGACAAAGGTCTTCGCGTATTCTTTAAGGGAATGTCTCACGCTATTGGTCTCCGAGGATTCCATCTTGCGGACATGGACGAGCTGGCTGATGTTAGCCACGCT
>JAESTW010000702.1 GCA_016763395.1 Kofleriaceae bacterium | reverse complement strand
GGCGGGCTGCAATTGCAGAGCGCAACTTGGTTCGAGAACGGTGGATTCCATCGACGTCGGCAACTTGTCCGCGGTCAGCCATGACTCCAGCAAGGTAGCTTTCGTCGGGCAGGGTGAGTGCCTCAGAGATGAGCCCCGGATCGCTCAGATTCTGCAGCATCGAGCCAACAGCGTCCAAATAGAGATCGGGCACTTCCTCCTTCTCATTGGCAACCAACTGAAAGAGGATCTCGGTAGCGAGAGTCTGACTGGCATCCCAGCGATTGAAGGAGTCACTGTCGCTTGCCATCAGAAAGGCCAGCTCTTCAGGGGTGTACTCGAATTCGACCTTTACTGGCGCGGAGAGTCCGCGGAAGAGGGAGGGAACCGGTTTGTGATCAATGCCTGTGAAGACGAAAACCTCTTCTCGCTCGCGAAGCTCAACACCTTGTCCGCTCGCCGAGAGCGATCGTTCACTGAGCTGCAGAGGAAAGTCGCTGCCATCTTGGGAAACCAGGCCCAAAGCGACCGGCATGTGGTGGGGAGGCTTGTCCGACTGGCCGGGGGTATCCGGTGTGGATTGATGGAAGTGCAGTGTGTAGGTTTTGTTCTGCGCATCGTAGGTGCCCTGGACTTTGACGACCGGAGTGCCCGCCTGCTTGTACCAGGATTCAAATTGCTCGAGATTAACTCCGCTGGCATCTGCCATGGCAGCCCTGAAGTCATCACAGGTCACCGCTTGGCCATCGTGCCGCTCAAAGTAGAGCGTCATGCCCTTCTGAAAGAGTTCTTCGCCCAAGAGGCTGTGCACCATGCGCACAACCTCGGCACCTTTGATGTAAATCGTCGCGGTGTAGAAATTGTTGATTTCGACGAAGCTATCGGGCCGGACGGAGTGCGCCATCGGGCCAGCGTCTTCAGAGTATTGGCGCGATCGCAGAAGCCTTACGTCTGCAATTCGCTTGACCGCTCGGGATTGCATGTCCGACGAAAACTCTTGGTCGCGAAATACGGTGAGTCCCTCTTTCAAGCTGAGCTGGAACCAGTCCCTGCAGGTAACGCGATTGCCCGTCCAGTTGTGAAAGTACTCATGGCCAATGACGGCTTCAATCGCCATGAAGTCGGCATCGGTCGCGGTATCCACGTTGGCTAGCACGTACTTGGAGTTGAAGACGTTTAGGCCCTTGTTCTCCATCGCGCCCATATTAAAATCGTTAGTGGCAACGATGTTGTAGACATCTAGATCGTAGGACAATCCGAGGCGGGATTCATCCCATTGCATCGACTTTTTTAGGCTGACCATCGCGTGGTCGACCTTGCCGAGGTTTTGTTTCTCCACGTAAATACGCAGAGTCACGTCTCGGCCTTCGCTGGTCGTGTAGTGCTCTTCAACGTGGGCCAAGTCGCCGGCGACTAGGGCAAACAAGTAGCTAGGCTTGGGGAATGGATCGTCCCAAACAGCGAAGTGGCGTCCTTCTTCGAGATCGCCAGAGTCGGACAGGTTGCCGTTGGACAGAAGGACGGGGAACGTTAGCTTGTCCGCAACCAGTTTGACGCGGTAGCGAGTCATGACGTCCGGTCTATCTAAAAAGTAGGTGATCTTGCGGAAGCCCTCTGCCTCGCATTGCGTCAGCAAAAAATCGCCCGAGGTGTAGAGCCCTTCGAGTGCGGTGTTTTCTGAGGGCTTGATGTCGACGACGGTTCGCAGCGAAAATGCCGCCGGTAGGTTTGGAATTGTCAGGCTGAAATCGTCCTGCGTGAAATCGCCATTTTTGTCCGACAGCATTTTGCCATCGACTTCAACCGAGATCAGAGACAGATCTTGTCCGACCAGGACCAAGGGCTGCGAGCTATCTACCTGCGTCATTGAGAAGAGGGTCGTGACTCGCGTTGTCTCGGCGTTGATGTCAAATGTCAGTTCGACATTGGCAATTTGGTAGGCAGGCTTTGTGTAGTCCGCTCGGTAGATGGTTGTCTGTGTATCGGCGCTATTCATGTTTGTACTCCCAGTGCGTTTGGCGACCGAAACAAGCCTGGTGCTCAGATTGTGACGAGCATTCGGCTGTTTGGCGTAGAACGCCGAAAATTAGCTCCAAAGGCAGTAAAAGTAAATCGGTACCCAGCCGGTATCCGTAAGCCTGGCCCGCAAGCTAAACATTTACCGCAATTGGACGTATTAGAATGTTGTGGTGATGAAACCGCAAACCAAAGCGTGTCGGCAATACACCGCATCTACACCATCAGTTGTGGTTGACGATGAGTACGCCTTCACCCGTTGTGAGTCACCATTACTCGGTAGCAGCAGCAGCAGCGGTTTCGATGTAGCAGACGAGATTCGCGACTCGACAGAACCCGCTGCCGCTCTATTTCACCAGGAACAGGCCAGAACTCGCAGGACTGCGCCTCTCATGGCCCTACTTTCCACTATGTGTTTGCTATCGTTACCGCTCTTCGGTGGCACGTCCTGGGCAAAATACGTACTTTACGGTACCTTAGTTCCCAGTATTCTAGCGATGTTGTGGTTGTGGTGGCTAGCAACTCAAGGGCCGGTACAGGGCTGGCAGACAACGCTAGCCCGCTTGATCGCGTTTTCGGGTGCATGCGCCTGCTGCGTGTTTTTTGGTGTGTATTCGCCGGCTCCTATGGGGTTGCTGCTGCCAATTATTGTTTATGCGCAAAGCGATAACCGGCCTTTGGCTCGAGCGACCTATGCAGGTGCTGCACTCACTCAAAGTAGCGTCGTTCTACTCGATATAGCGGGTATTGTAGCGGATCCAGGAATCATCGGAACGGGGGCAGGGCTATCAACATCGGAGCAGATTGCAGCTCAATTTTTGATTCAAGTTATCCTCTTGGCCGCCTACCTCTTGGGGCGTTACAGCCGACGGACTTCCAGCGACGCAGTGTTTAGAACCCGAGATGCGATGCACAAACTAGCAAGGCGAGACGTGGTTGCGCAGGAGGCGCGCGAAAAAGCCCTTCGAGCTTTTAATATTGGTGGTATGGGGCGCTACTCCGGAACTACCTGGGGGCAGTTTCGTTTGTCCAAGGTTATCGGGTATGGCGGAATGGGGGAAGTGTATAGAGCTACGCATTTGTCCGATAATTCGCTTGCCGCCGTAAAAATAATTCATCCGCATCTCTGCGGTGATGAGAAACTTCTCAAACGGTTTTTTCTAGAGACAGAACTGTCCACTTCGATTCAGTCCCCTTACATTGTACGGGTACTCGAGACAGGAACAACACCACAGGGGCCCTTTATTGCGATGGAGCTTCTACCCGGTAAGGACTTGGGTGCTCATTTACAAACCAAGGGCTTACTCAACCTAGAGGAGCTACAAGAGTTAGCTAGGCAAGTGGGCGCTGCTCTCGATGTTGCGGCGCAGGCCAATGTTGTGCATCGCGACATAAAACCGCAGAATATTTTTCTGATTGACCTAAATAGCTCAGACGGGCAACAGGCGAATGAGAATAAAACGTTGCAATGTAAGCTCCTTGATTTCGGTGTTGCTCGTGTGATGTCCGGTCATTCAGAACTTACCCAGCGCGACATTGTTTTGGGGACGCCAAGTTATATTTCACCGGAGCAAGCCATCGGACGGGCTGCTGATCAAAGATCGGACTTGCACGCTTTGGCCGCCGTGCTCTACCGTGCGTGCACCGGCTTTCTCCCCTTTAACGGGGATCAACCACAGGTTGTACTGCATGCTGTTGTCCATGACATGCCCAAGCCCGTGTCCGAGTTGGCCGCAGTACCCAAGTCGTTGGATGCATTTTTCGTTAAAGCAATGGCAAAAAATCCAGATGACCGATTTCAAAGTGGCCAAGAATTGTCCGAAGCGTTGAAACTAGCTTGTGTGTGACTAGTGCCGGCTTTCGCTTCCACCACGGACTGCTCGGGCACATAGCGAATGAGTAGTCGTAGTGAACAGACTCTGTGGTACTAGGCCCGTCGGTGGCGCTCCAGGATAAAGAAGCTCGTGGCGACTCTCAATGGCCCCAGGGCGTAATAGGCTTTGCCCAAGTAGAGGTCGGGATTGTCGCTATCGACCTGAACCAAGTAGTCTCGCAGCCCTCGAGTCGGATCATAGGGCTTGTTGCCGCCTCGGCCGTAATCCAGCAAAACCGCATTGGGATAGCAGTTGTCTTTGGCGGCCGGATCCACTGTATCGACGAGATAGAACCCGAAACGCTTGGGGTTTTCGTTGTCGGGTTTGCCAAGCCAGGGCATCACGAGACTATTTTGCACGGTGGCGCAGTTGTAACCGAAGAGCTCTTCATCCTTGTTGAAGAAGCCCTTCATGAACTTCTTGATTCCTGCCATCTTGGCCCAGCTAGGATGATTTAGTCCACGGAATTCCCAACCCGCGAGGCTGGCCAAGTCCGGCATCGTTCCGGCTTTCATCAGCGCTTCGAGTTGCCTGGAGGACATGCGAGAGAGTTCGTAACTGCGCCGGGATCCAACGCCGAAGTTTTGCGGGTCTTGGGACATGGCGTTTTCGTTGCTTGCTTCTGAAGTGCTGGTAGAAATCATAATTGGTAGCTCCGTGGCGATTGCAGTACGTGGTGAATGTTGCGGGTAGTAAGCGCTTGAATCGTTTCCATGGGATTGACTCCCACCGGCGTCGGAAAGAGGCTGGCATCTGCCACCATAAGTCCTTGGGTATCGTGAACCATGCCGTACATGTCCGTTACCGAGCGTGAGGCATCCGCGCCCATGCAGGCTGAGCCCATTAGATGTACGGTTAATACTTCCATGGCGGACTTGGGGATTTTCTGGCGGTAGAGGTTGCGAACATCGTCCACCGAGTGCAGATCGGCAACCCCGGCAAAGGGCGGCAATATGCGGGTAGCCCCCATTTCGAAGAGAAGCTCGGCCAGAAGCGCCGTGCCCCGAATGATCCGCTCCGCGTCCAAATCACCGAGTTGGTAAAAGGCCTGAGGATGTCCGCCGGGCAGCATCTTTAGGTGTCCGACTGTCGTGTCTTCTACCATTAGTCCAGCGATTATCATGTGGTCGTATTGACTCATCAACTCGCCCAGATCTTGACCGTACTGCGGTGTGTTCATGGCGATAATACTGGGCGGAACGTTGACCCCAGCAAAGAGGAAGCCCTGGTCGTGGAATTCCCGTATCTGATAGGCTTGGTGAACCCCTTCCCAGCCTCGAATAGGCTCATCGAATATTGCCACGAGCTTGGCATTGGGATGAAGACTGAGGTTTTGTCCGAGTAGTCCCGAACTCGGACGGATGCCACTGCGGTGCAGTAGGGCAGGGGTGTGCACCGAGCCGCAGGAGGAAATGACGAGCTTGGCGCGAACTTCAATCGCGGGGCCACGGGCACCGTTAGCTAGCGTTACATGGCCTTTAACACCAACGGCGCGGTTGCCATTTTTGATGATTTTCGCAACTCGTACGTCTGAGTAAATCCGTGCGCCAAAGTGCAAGGCTCGCGGCAGATAGCTCACGAGCGCACTCTGCTTGGCGCCGGTTGGACAGCCAAAGGCGCAGTTGTTAGAGCCTGTACAGTGCAGCTGATTGCGCAGGTTGGGGATGATCTTCCACCCCTTTTTGTCGGCTCCCTCTTTGAGCATGGCGTTGTCTCGGCCAATGCTGTCCGGGTCTTGGTAGCGCACGTTGATCCGCCGCTCGACTCGCTCGAAATAGGGCTCCATGTCCGCAGGGGTGATATGATCAATACTCGCTTCGCGGCCCCATCTGTCTAAGATTTGTTCGGGAGTTCGCCAGGACATACCGCCATTGATGACAGTGGATCCGCCGACCACGCTGCCCTCTTGATAGAGAACGGCGGGAGAGCCTAACGCCATCGTTGCGCCGCCGCCGCGATACATCTTGCGCACCATATCGGTAGCATTTGCGTTGAAGTCTGCGGTGCTAAAATAGCTGCCCTCTTCGATGACAATGACGTCGTAGCCGGCTTCAGCGAGCTCTGCTGCCGCTGTTGCACCACCAGCCCCGGAGCCTACGATTACGACATCGCAGTCGAGAGTCGTGTCACTGCGCAGGCAGTCTCTAGTAAATACATTGTGTGGCACGTTGCTCATGATTGGTTGCGCCTTTCTTTGTGCACTACATTGGGTAATGGGTCATCAGCGAGAATTTCTTGTTCCCGCTTGGCGATTGCGCTGCCGTAGGTGGCCAGTCTACGGGTGACGCTCTTGTCAATCCACTCTTGGGGCGTATAGCCAATGGCGGCCATCATGGCCGGTTGTTCGTAGCAAGCCAGGCAGATAAGGCTCTTGACACCTTTGGCGAATTCGTGCTGCAGGGTAATCTTCGAGTGATACCAAGTCTCGAAGTAGGCCAGCGCTTTGGCCTTGGGCAGTGCTGCTGCACGCTTGCCCCAATGTCCGGGCAGTGCGATGGCCGCCAAGTCATAGGCTTTTAGCCCCGCCAGCAGCGCTTGCCGAAGTCCCGAGGGAGTAGTTCGCATGGACAGCTCAACATGGTCGACGATGTCGCCACTGAGCCCAAGGGCGATGGCTTGCTCCGGACAAACTACCAATGTGATACTCTTAAGTAGATTCCGAGTTGCAGTAGAATGACGATAGTCAGATAGTGTACTCATAAGTTGTGCCCCAGTATCGCCAAAAGGCGGCTGTCGTGTTCGCAGAGATAGGTTTCCATTGCATCTACCGCTCGAGCGCCCTCTTGTTGTTCGCAGGCGTCGAGCACCTCGTTCCACACACTGAGATAGCGCGAGTCCGGTGGAGGCAGTACATCCCCAAGCGTTCGAGCCATGTCGATATAGATACTGCGTAACTGGTTGAGCATCCAAAGCCCGGGCAAGAAGTTGGCGCTGGCGACCATGGCGCGAAGCACTTCCAGATCCGCCGTGACAAATTTTGTCGAGTCGTGGCGAAGTTCCCATGCCTCCATGGCTGCCGTCCGGGCATCCTGTGCCGTTGTCTCAGAGAAACGCGACGCTACAATGCGGAGAATCTCTCGCATGAGTCCACGGCGAAGCAACATCAGATCCGCCAGTATCTCCGCGTCAGAGGGCGTGTTTTTGTCCGGTGTTGAATAGCGCATGAACGCCGGCAGTACATCGAGTGACCAGTCCGAGTTCGGTTGTACAACGATACCGGAGCCCCAGCGGGCGATGACTAGCTTCCACTGGGCCAGGCGACGAAGAGCTTCCCGAAGGGTCGGGCGACTGGCGCCGAGCTCCTTGGACAACTCGCGCTCAGCGGGCAATCGGGTGTGTGCGGGGTACTTGCCGCTGACGATATCCCGCAGCAGGGTTTCAAAAACCGTATCGTTCGTACTGAGTTGACGGGCGGCTTGGTTGGCTACTGAATTTGAGCTTTGAGGCATGAACGTTGTTCCTGAACGAAACAAAAGCACGAAAAAAGTGGTCTGTCCACTTTGAAAGCTCGGCATGACAGGGACCTGCCGACATAGGTCGATCCTGACTTGTATTCATTGCTCTCGGAACACGCCATTGCCAGCCAAATGCGGGGCAGCTCCATTGACGATGAACTTAGGAGGACTCATAGTGTTCTAATCATGAGTAACTCTGACCCTGGTGACATCGAGATTCCTAGTAGTATCCCAATTTTGCCTTTGCGAAATTCGGTGTTGTTTCCTGGCTCTATCATTCCCATCGACGTGGGCCGACGCAAATCGGTGCGCCTCGTTGAGGATGCAATTTCTCAGGAGCGTCCCGTTATTGGAATTCTGACACAGAAGGATGCTCGCACAGAGGATCCCGGCGTTGACGACATGTACAAAGTCGGGTGTGCAGCGCGCATCTTGAAGGTCATCAAGCTGGCCAAAGACAATTTCAGCGTGATTTTGCAAGGTGTAGCTCGGATTGAAATCAAAGAGCTCGAGGGTACTGAGCCTTTTATCGCTGCGAAAGTCGTCACGATTCCCGATGATGAGCAGAGCGACGTAGAACTCGACGCACTGGTGATGAACCTAAAAGACATCGCCAAACGAGTTGTAAAGCTCATGCCCGAGTTGCCCAAAGAGGCAGGCGCGCTGGTTGACTCTGTAACAGAACCCGGACACTTAGCCGATCTCATCACTTCCAACCTCGAATTGGAAGTGGCTGAAAAACAGCAGATTCTCGAGACAATCGATCTCAAGACTCGCATGCGACTTGTTCTTACCTTTCTCTCAAGGCAACTTGAAGTGCTCAAAGTGCGCGAGCGAATTAACACGCAAGTGCAAGAGGAAATGGGCCGCAACCAGCGCGAATACGTACTTCGCCAGCAGCTCAAGGCGATTCGCGACGAACTCGGTGAACTCGACGAAGGCGTCAATGATCTCGACGAATTTGCCGAGAAAATTGAGGAGGCCAAGTTGCCAGAAGAGGCGGACAAGGCGGCGCGCAAGCAGCTAGACCGACTCAAGCACATGCAGGCTTCTTCGGCTGAGTACACCGTTACTCGAACCTACTTAGAGTGGCTTGTTGATATGCCTTGGAACAAAAGCACCGAGGACAAAATCGAGCTGGATGAGGTTCGCCGGGTTCTCGACGCAGATCATTACGATCTTGATAAGGTCAAAAAACGAATTATCGAATACATGGCCGTTCGCAAGCTTAAAGCCGACAAAAAAGGCCCAATTCTTTGCTTGGCCGGACCTCCAGGAGTAGGTAAGACCTCGCTTGGCCGTTCTATAGCCAAGGCAATCGGTCGCAAGTTTGTCCGAATCTCCCTCGGCGGCGTCCGAGATGAAGCGGAAATTCGCGGTCATCGTCGAACTTATGTCGGTTCGATGCCCGGCCGTATTATCCAGGGAATCAAAAAGGCCGGAACAAACAACCCAGTCTTTGTCTTGGATGAAATCGACAAGCTCGGACATGACTTCCGCGGAGACCCGGCATCGGCTCTGCTTGAGGTCCTCGACCCAGAGCAAAACAGCAGTTTCTCGGACCACTATCTTGAGGTTCCTTTTGATTTGTCAAAAGTGATGTTTATTGCCACGGCGAACTTGCTCGATGGTATTCCCTGGGCACTTCGAGATCGATTAGAAATTATCGACCTGTCCGGTTACACCCGTTTGGACAAACAACAGATTTCTCGGCGCTTCCTGATTCCGAAACAGCTCGAAGATCACGGTCTGACTGATGAGCTACTCCAGATAAGCGACGAGGCTGTTTTGTCGGTTATCGACTCGCACACTCGAGAAGCCGGAGTGCGAAACTTGGAGCGCGAGATTGGCAGCTTGACCCGCGGTGTTGCGGTCAAAATCGCCGAAGGCATCATCGAGAAAGAAGCGATCTTGACTGCGGAAGACGTGTCTAAGTATTTAGGTGCACCGAAGCATGTCAGCGAAGTTGCAGAACGCGTGGGAGAACCCGGCGTTTGCACAGGTCTCGCATGGACTGCAGTAGGCGGAGAGATTCTCTTCATCGAAGCGACGACCATGCCTGGTAAAGGCAAGCTTACGCTCACCGGACAACTCGGAGACGTGATGAAAGAGTCGGTCATGGCCGCGCTCAGCTTTATCCGCAGCCGTGCTAGCCAGCTTGGCCTCGAGGCGGGCAACTTTATCGAGAACATGGATTTGCACGTACACGTTCCCGCGGGTGCGGTACCTAAAGATGGACCTTCTGCCGGTGTCACGATGTACACCGCATTGGTTTCTCTCTTCTTGGGAATTCCTGTCCGGCCCGATGTTGCGATGACGGGGGAGATTTCACTTCGCGGCAATGTAATGCCAGTGGGTGGAGTTAAAGAAAAGCTCCTAGCGGCACACCGAGCGGGAATCAAACGTGTGATTTTGCCCGAGCGCAACCTCAAAGATCTGATTGATTTGCCGGACGAAATCAAAAGTGAGATGGAAATCTTCGGCGCCAAGCGCATGGATGATGTTCTTCATCTGGCGCTGAGCACAGTGCCAGATGGGCTTGAGCCACTTCGCGAAGACATCGGAGACGGCAAGTTGGCCCTCGCGCCAAAGGTCGAAGAGGGCTCGTCACCCACCGCTGACGCGTAACCCGCCCTACGTCACGGCTAGCCTTGTTTGCAAAGCTGGCTGTGATGTACCGTATCGCTGAGGGATATTCCTTCGGCGGATCGGTGACTGTACATATAGACACTACGGCGATTGCCATACGACAATCACAGGCAATGAGTGACAAGAGAGTTGCGAGCTTTATCTTCGTTCTTCTAGCTGCGTGGACAATCTCCTGCGGCGGCCCGAGTAAGACAACCAACGGCGGCACTGAGGCCAATGGTGTCCAGAGCGGAGCGAAAGCGAAACGGGTCCGCAATGGTTTGTCCGATGATTTTCGGAGTATCCCGGCCGATTCGGTTTTTGTCTTCGCCAGCCTTGATTCTCGTGCGGGTATCATCCCCGCACTTGTCCGGTTTGTGAAACCCATCGTCGCAACCGCGTTCAAGGAACGCTTGACCGATTCAGGCAAAGCCGATGCTCGCGAGATGGCGATACTGGCGAAACTCACGACGCCAGAGGGCTTGGACCAAATCGGAATAGATCCGAGACCGAACTTTGCCATGTACATGATTGGTAGGGCAGGTGTTCTTCGTGTTGAGATCAAGGACGGAGCGGCACTTGAGAAGTTTATTCTCGACAGTGCCGATGACGGCGCTGGCGTCTCTTTCAAGAAACGTGGCGATTGGCGGTATTGGCAGGGTGAAACAGACGACGGACTCGTTGTCGTAGCGATCCAAAATCGGGAACTGCTTATTGGCATCATGAAGAGTCAAGACGCGGGCAGAGTTCTTCCGATGTTACTTGACGGTGTACTACCCCAGCGCAGCATCGTTGATACGGGTGTGCTAGATACTCTCTCGAAACGCTACCCCGGACAGGCGCTAGCCTATATTGACACCGTAGCGCTGTTTGACATGATGGCAAAGGAAGACGAGTCAGTCCGTGCTATGTCACCAACCTGCATTACCGAAATTCGCTCTGTGGTTGGCATTGTGCCCAAGCTTGTCTTCAGCTTTGAGCAATCGAGCCAAGACGAGTATGTTTTTCACACAGCAGTAGAGTTGCGCAAAGATATCGCTCGAGACCTATCAAACGTTGTCGCTCCCATTCCCGCCTACGATATTGTCACCCGAAGCGGTTCATCGATGACACTCGGATTGGGATTGAAAGTAGAGAAGGCCATTCTTTGGATGCAAAACGTTGCCACTGGAATCGAGCAGCAGCCATACCAGTGTGAGGAACTCGCAGACTTCAATTCAGTATTGTCGGTTCTGCCAAAGCTGAGCTTGATTCCGCCAGTCGTAAATGAGTTGACAGGATTCGTCATCTCACTGGAACACATGGAACCCGATGATCCCGGATCGATTATTGCGGTGGGAGCAGTTCAAAGCTGGAACCCCAACGCGCTACTCAACTTTATTAAGGGGTCCCTGCCATTTCCGGCCATCGCAAATATAGAGCTTAGTGATGACGGAGCAATCGTGGAAATAGCGGCCGGCGAATTGGGAATTCCCCAGCAAGTGTATCTGGCTATGGGCGGAAGAATGCTCGGATTCGCTGTGGGGCAGAGCGATTCCGATCTCAGTGGAATCGTAACCTCTCCAGCGTCCTCTCACGGGCCATTTCTCGCCATTCACTACGACTATTCCCAGTGGAGCCATTTGGTGGATGATGATGATGATGATGATGATGACGACATGAGCCCAGCAATGCAGGCAGTTGTGAAAAAGGCGTTGAACTCTCTCGGGCCGGTGGGATTTTCCGTGTTTGCAACGAAATTCGGAATTCACAGCAAGACCACCATCGAGCTGAAGTAGCGAGGCGGCTTCAGAACGGATTTTTTTTGCCTATGAGCTTGTACGGTGCCCTCTGAGTCTTGACGCCGGACTATGCGGTGCTTAGGTTGCTCCCAGTTACAAAAGGAGACCTTAAATACAATGGGCAAAATAATCGGAATTGACTTGGGAACGACAAACTCTGCCGTTGCCGTAATGGAAGGCAAAGAGCCTAAAATCATCACCAACGAAGAGGGCGGTCGTCTGACACCATCTGTGGTTGCGTTTGATGACAAAGGCGAAGTCCTCGTAGGACAAATTGCTAGGCGCCAAGCGATTACCAATCCAGAAAACACTGTTTTCTCTGCGAAGCGCTTCATGGGACTGCGCTATGACGAATCAAGTGAGGAGCGCAAGCGTGTTCCCTTCGAGGTCGTCAAACAAAAGAACGGCGATTGCGGTATTGCGATTCGCGGTACAAACTATGCAATCCCCGAAATCTCAGCTCGCATACTGATGAAGCTCAAGCGAGCAGCAGAAGAATACCTAGGGGAAGAAGTGACCGAAGCGGTCGTTACAGTTCCCGCTTACTTCAACGATTCACAGCGCCAAGCAACCAAAGACGCTGGCAAGATCGCCGGACTAGACGTCAAGCGAATTGTCAACGAGCCGACCGCCGCAGCTCTCGCGTACGGCCTGGACAAAAAACAAGATCACCTCATCGCAGTCTTTGACTTCGGTGGCGGTACTTTCGATATCTCGGTTCTCGAAGTTGGCGACAAGGTTGTCGAAGTTATCGCAACCAATGGTGATACCCACCTAGGTGGCGACGACATCGACAACGTTCTTATCGATTGGCTGATGGACGAGTTCAAAAAGGATTCGGGAATCGATGTTTCCAAAGACAAGATGGTTCTTCAGCGGCTCAAAGAAGCAGCAGAGAAGGCAAAGATCGAACTGTCTTCGGTTCAAGAGACTGAAGTCAACCTGCCTTTCCTAACCGCCGACGCTACTGGCCCCAAACACTTGGTTGCCAAGCTGACTCGCTCGAAGTTTGAGCAGATGATTGAAGCCATCGTGAAGCGGACCATCGAGCCCTTCAAAGCAGCACTTAAAGATGCTGGCAAGAAGACTTCTGAGATCGGTGAGGTCATCCTCGTTGGTGGTTCTACTCGAATCCCAATGGTTCAGCGCGAAGTAGAAGCGTTCTTCGGCAAACCGCCACACAAAGGCGTGAACCCGGACGAAGTTGTTGCATTGGGCGCGGCTGTTCAAGCTGGCGTACTCTCCGGCGACGTCAAGGACATCTTGCTTCTCGACGTGACACCACTGAGCCTGTCTATTGAGACTTTGGGCGGCGTTTCTACCGTTCAAATTCCGCGCAATACCACCATTCCGACTCACAAAGCCGAAGTGTTCTCAACTGCCTCGGACAATCAGACCTCGGTAGAAGTTCACATTCTTCAGGGTGAACGCCAAATGGCCAAAGACAACCGTTCTTTGGGCAAGTTCCACCTCAACGGAATCCCTTCTGCCCCTCGCGGCGTCCCTCAAATCGAGGTTGCCTTTGATATTGATGCCAACGGTATTCTCAATATCACGGCAAAGGACAAAGCGACCAACAAAGAGCAGAACATTACCATTACTGCTTCTTCGGGAATCAGCGAGTCGGACATCGAGCGTATGGTGACGGACGCAGAAGAGCACGAGCAAGAAGATCAAGAGCGACGCGAGGCTATTGAAGCTCGCAACAAGCTTGACTCGATGCTGCACTCCAGCCGCAAGGCATTGGAAGACGCGGGCGACAAAATCCCGGACGACGAGAAGCTCAAAGCAGAAGAAGAGTTCAAGAGCGCAACACTGGTTTTGGAAGCAAACCAAGAGCCGACAAGCGCAACTGAGCTGACTGCTGCACTCGAGAGTCTCGAAGCAGTTGCACACAAGCTCGCTGAGCTAATGTACAAAGATCAAGGTGGCGGAGATGCCGCTGGTGATAGCGAAGACGATCTTGACGATGATAGCGACGAAGGCGTGATTGACGCTGAGTTTGAGGAAAGCGACTCGTAGAGCATTAATCTCTGAGACAGCTAGGAGGCGTCGGGTTTATTCTCGGCGCCTTTTTGCGTGTCGGCCTGGTGCGGAGGGAGCTATCTGTGAAAAGGGCACGTGAACCTATGGTCACATTCGCCTGATTCTCGGCGATTTGGCCCCCATGTCAACTTGGCTCGACGCTTGCTCTCCTCTACATCATGGGAACTTACAAACATGCCTTTGCACTGCTTGCCTCTCTGGCCATGTCCGCATCAATACAAGCTGGTTGTGTGGCTGGACTTCAGGGCAATGCCACTGTCGGCGTGCTCCCAATTCGCTTGGCTCCGACTCCGATATACGCGCCTTCCTCTGGTCAAGCCTCTCTCGTCGCTTCGGCAAGTCTCGAGATTTCCTTCTTCGGTGTGCCTTTGGCTGGCGCTGATGACGTGGTATTTGTCTTAGATCGATCTGGGTCAATGTCGGGAATCAGTGCAGGCTTTGCCGGTCGCGATGCCGGTCTTAGTAAGACACAATCGTTACTTGCGGGCCTTGGTGGCAGCGTCGCAAATGCAGTGGCAGGCGGACCTTTACCAACCAAGCTTGAGGCTGCCAAAGAGGAGCTGATTCGAACGCTGCGTTCGATGCCCGACGGGACTCGAGTCGGAGTAATTTTCTTTGATTCGAATGTAAGTGCACTCGCTCCCACCATGTGGTCCCTGTCCCCGGACACACGACATCGTGCGGAGATGTTTATTCGGGGCATTGAGGCCGGCGGCTCTACCGCTGCCGTTCCCGCGATGAGATCGGCCTATCGCATGGGCGCTCGCCGAATCGTATTGCTCTCGGACGGTCTCGCCAACTCCGGAGGAAGCGGCGGGGATTTGCTAGCGCAGGCTCGCGGGCAAATTCAATCGGGCTTGCGTATTGATACCGTTGGCTTGGGCATTGACCAAGATGACGGCTTGCTGCGGTCTTTAGCGGCCGAGAGTGGCGGCGTTGCGCTGACCCGCTAAGGGGGACTCTCGACTCTCGACCGGACTAG
>JAESTW010000701.1 GCA_016763395.1 Kofleriaceae bacterium | reverse complement strand
TTATCGCCAGCGGAGTGTGCTAGCATTTCCAGAAGACCATGGGAAAACAGCAAACAGAACGACTGGCGCTCTTTGTCGGCAGTATTGTTCTTACTGCGATTCTCTACAAACTGGTGCCGTCTATCGCAGGTCCCTTGGTACTTCTTGGCACCTTTGTGCATGAGACCGGTCATGGCATTGCTGGCATCTTGGTCGGCGGGGAATTTCTCGAGCTGCACATTACCGAATGGGGCGGATACGCGATTGTTGCGAGGCCCAGCGACAGCGGCGGCATTGCGTCCGCGATTATCTCTGCCGGTGGACTGATCGGGCCCTCCTTTGCTGCCATGCTCTCTTTTGCAGCAGCTAGAAGTAGAAAGTGGTCCCGCATTTTCCTTGGTGGTGTCGCTCTCATTCTGGCCTGGTTAATACTCTTCAAAGTCGACAACGGCCGCGGCTATATGGTTGCAGGCGTTATCTTCGCTGGCTCTGCAGCTCTAGCGATCCGGGGCTCAGCGTCACTAAACCAAGCAGTCACGGTGTTCTTCGGTATTCAGCTGGCGCTAAGTTTATATTCGGACACCGACTACTTGTTCACCCAATACTTCTCAGGGACTAACGGCGAGCGAATGTCCTCGGACACGCAGAACATGGCCGACGCACTTGTGGGCCCCTACTGGTTTTGGGCTTGTGTCTGCATCGCCATCTCTGTGTGTGCGCTTCTGCTCGGCGCCTTCCTCATGCTCGCCGGTTCAGGCAAGCCGAAGCCGGTGCTTACCTGAGCCCTTACCCCCTGCCTCGGGGGCTGTTAACCGAGAGGTACCTGTACGTTAACAGAAGACATGAGTAAGATTGCTCGGCACCCGAGCTGTACGCAACCCTCTCTCTGGTCGACTCGATGCGGAGCCCTACTTCGAATATTTCTCACAATGTACTTGCTTCAACAAACCAGGTCTAGATGAAAGTTCGCTCCCCAATAGTAGTTAGTATCGCCATCTTTTCAACAGCGCTCTTTGGTTGTTCGTTCGATACTTCCAACATTTCGTCCGGAGCAGCGAGAGATTCGGGGAGTCCCGACCTAGGCTCGGACGCGGAAGTAGAAACAATGACACCGGACGCGGCGAATATCGATGCTGCACAAAGCCCCAATGATGCAGGTATCTTGGGAATTATGCCTACAGGAGCGCCGTCCGAAACCATGAGCGTTGGCAGGCCCATGGGTGGTGGCTCTTTTGTTCTCGATTGTCCCAATGGGTCCTTTCTCTACGGATATGAGTCTCGCTACCTCACCTCTGGCGCAGAAGGAATATGTGACCTAAAGCCCAAGTGTGGAAAACTGACAATTCGCGATGGCGCTACCACCAGGGAAGTCGTACCTACCTCTTCGCCCCTGCCCCTCATTGGAAGCTGCAACAAGCGCGCTACTGTTCCATTGAACAGTTCAAATCTCGAGTGTCCTGGGGAGACGATTGTCGCTGGACTAGATGTAACCGTGACCGGGTATGTCACGGCGATTGCCTTACGCTGCGCTTCACTAACCCTCAATGCGGACTCGAATATCACAATAACCCCAGAGCCTTCAGGACAGGGCTTAGGCGAGCTATCCTGCGGGAACAATCGAGTTGCATTTGGTATCACAGGGGCCAGTGGTTGGGTGGTCGATCGTATTGGCCTGCGATGCATCGATGTTTCTGTGAATCGCTAGTTTTTCCGACTCTCGCCGGGCCAACCCAGTACGCGATTGAGCAAAGCGACACTATTTACAATAGAACCGGACGGCGGGCAGACTCTTGCACTATCATGTGGCAATGCGCTCGCTGTTTCTCTCATTGTTCTTCCTAGCCTGTACTAGCTCCTCTCCTGCGGACGGAGGTGATGGCGGTGGAGGAGGAGGTGGTGGCGATGGCGGTGGCATCCCAGGTTCGGGAAACTTCTTTCCCGCCGGTGCCCCATGGACGACTGATATTAGCGGCGCGGACACCTCGCCCATGTCCGACGAAATAATCGACTGGCTCGACGGCGAAGGCTGGGGCGGCGGACAAATGCAGATTGACTTCAGTATCGACTTGCTCGTCGCCGACAGCAGCACGCCGCGCCGAAGCTTTGAAACCACGGACGACTTCTTCGACCCAGACTGCGACGATATCGAAATGCCGATTCCCGAGGGTGGGAACCTAGAAGGCGAATCCGGGTATGCCTGTGACAATGACGGCGACTGCCATCTCTTGGTCATCGACAGAGGTGAAAATCGTCTTTATGAAATGTGGAGAGCCAACATCGAGGGCGGCACCTTTTATGGTGGCTGTCTAGCGTCGTGGGACCTATCTCGCTCCTACCCTGAAACCTTGCGAGGTGACCAATGCTCAAGTGCGGACGCAGCAGGATTTCCCATTGCGCCACTCACCTTTACTGCGGACGAAGTAGCGTCCGGTGAAATCGCCCACGCCATTCGATTTATTCTGCCGAACGCGAGGATGCGCGATGGCGTCTATGTCCGTCCTGCCACTCATGCGGGTGCTCCTAGAGGCCCGGACTCGGCACCACCATACGGAGTGCGCTTTCGTCTTCGTGCAGACTACCCTCTAGAATCACTTCCCAACGATGGCGCCCGAGTCGTCGCCAAAGCGATGCAACGCTATGGCATGTTTCTGGCCGACGGTGGCACTATTACTCTCACGGCAATGAGTGACCGACACACGGTTGCAAAGTGGCGCGGTTTGCTGGAGCCGCGAGATCTCACTGACATTCAGCCCTCGGACTTCGAAGTTCTCGAATTCGGACAGGTTATTACACAGACCTACGATTGCGTTCGAAACTAGACCACGCCTACTTCGGTATCTCATTCGGCCCGATAAGACTGCCGAGAGGCACAGCGAGGGTGACTTCTACATTCAGCCGGCCGATCATGCCGGCACTTTGACTGCACATCATCTGTAAATCCGGGTGCTGTGTCCGGCGAGCCCAGGTACATCGGTCAGCGCCACTAATGAAGACATCTGCCGAATTTTGTCCGAGCGAAACACGTACAGGCGTGTTTGATCGCTCCATCTGTTCTTTGAGAAGGGCTGCCCCCAAGTCGCCGATTTCCCCATTTGCCTCGACAGCCACCTGCCGTCCGGCAAGCTCGAGAGTGAGCCCTTCGGGACAGTCGCTCCGGACAGGAGTTAGGGTAGTGTTCACCTTGGTCTCGTACACATCTCTCGAAGGTACGAAGAAGAGCGCACCGGTCCCGAGGGCGTCGGCTGCCAATAGCCATCCTCCTATTACCTGTTGTGGTTTGGACTCGTCACTGAGAATGTACAGAGCCGCCAGTGCGCCTTCCAATACAAACATGGTCGCTGTGACATACTTCCATCCTTTGCCATAACGAGTTGCTGCACGATAGACTTTTTCTCGTCCGCTTTGCACCACTTGGCAATCGACTACAAGTTCTGTGTTCACTGGCTGCGCGGGAAACGGCTGCGCGGGAAATGGCGGTGCGCTAGGTGTCTGCTGTGCACTCCCGGTTGAGCTAGACTGAGTTACCACCGGACGCCCCGAGAAATGTACATTGACTATCAATGATTCCAACACACCAGGCAGAGGTACACTCTCCGAACGAGCATTTTCATCAAACGGAGGCCTTCCCTGTCCGATTTGAGATGCCCCCCAGGTAAAGGCACAGCCAGAGCTCGCCACTGCCATCGTTAGAACAATTCCAATCGCTCTTTTCATCGTCGTCCTCCAATCGTGATCCACGC
>JAESTW010000060.1 GCA_016763395.1 Kofleriaceae bacterium | reverse complement strand
TGGCCAAAACTCAGGAAAATCCGGTCTACAAACTTCCCCAGTATTCGATTTGTCAGTCCGGGGACCGAGTTTTGCTCTAAAATCGCAGTGGGAATGCCCATTCGCTGCGCCGCCAAAACCACAGGACCCGAAGCATAGCCGCCAACACCGATAACGACAGTGGGCGCAAACTCCCGTAGCAACGCGCGACTTTGCTTGAGCGCTCCCGGGATTCGCAACGCACCTCGAAGGGCGCCGAGAAGCCCGACGGTTTTGAGCCCACTCACCTCGATTTTGGCAAGCTCGTACCCCAGTCCAGGGAGAATCCTCGACTCGATGCCGCGCTCAGTCCCAACAAAGAGAACTTCGCCCTCGGGATGCCGCCCCAGAAACTCCTCAGCCACCGCAACGCCTGGAAAGAGATGTCCTCCGGTCCCGCCACCCGCGATGACAAGTCTGTGCTTGCTCATTCCACTACCAAGATCGCACGCTGGCGCCTGCGCACACCACCTGCGTTGGATATCGCAGGCTCGCTCGCTCGCTTCCCTTGCGGACGACATTGTCCGATGCTCAACAACAGTCCAGCTAAGTAGAGCGACATCATCAGCGACGAGCCACCGTAGCTCACAAAGGGCAGGGTGAGACCTTTGGCCGGGATGATGCCCAGGACCACACAGGTGTTGATTAGCGCCTGATAGGCGAAGCCCAGGGTGATGCCGAAAGCCAAGTAACTGCCAAAGGAGTCGTTGGCGCGAATGGCAGCCAAGATTCCGCGCCAGATCAGGACTCCAAAGAGCAGCAAGATGAAGCAAATTCCCAAGAAACCGAACTCCTCACCGATTCCCGATAAGATAAAGTCTGAGTGTCCCTCAGGCATGTAGCCGAGCTGTTGACGGCCTAGTCCGAGACCTGTGCCCGTGGTCCCGCCCGAACCGATACCGATTTGGGCTTGCACGATTTGGTAAGCGACTCCCTGCTTGTAGGCTTCGGGGTTGAAGAAGGCCATGAATCGCTGCAAGCGCCAGGGCGTTCCGATAACCATGCTGTAGGCCAAGGGTGCAGCTGCCAATACCGCCAATACCAGATAAGAGATTTTCGTACCTGCGACAAAGAGCATCGTAAGCGTGGTAGCGCCCAAAATGATGGAGGAACCTAAATCGGGCTGCTTGAGCAGCAGACCCATCATGATCGCGCAAACCAGCAGATGCGGGACAAAGCCAACGCTGAAGGTCTTGAGCTTGTCGGCTTTGCGGCTGAGGCTGTAGGCGAGGTAGCAAACCAGCGAGAGCTTGGCGAGTTCTACCGGCTGGAACGAAATTGGACCGAGTACAAACCAGCGCCTTGCGCCATTGATCTTGCCACCAACAATAAGAACCGCCAAGAGAAGAAAGAGAGAGGTTGCCAAGAGCGGATAGGTCCAGCGGCGCAACCAGCGATAGTCGATCGTCGCCCCCGCAAAGAGTGCACCGGCGCCCAGCAGCGTCCACATCAGTTGCCGTTTGAGAAAGAAGAAGGAGTCACCGTGCTTTTTGAGAGCGTAGACCGCGCTTGACGAGAAGATTTCAACCGAGCCAATGACCATCAGCGCCAGCAGTGCAGCGAGCAGCCAAAGGTCGAGGGGCCGCTGCGTCACTTCCACAATCGGCGCTTGCCGAGACACACTTCGCTCCATTCCCCAGTGTCTGACTCACTACCTATAGAAGGCCAGTTTTTTGCCTTCTCTGACCAGAACTACTCACTGAATAGCAGTCATCGACCTGTTTCCCGGGGATTTGTGCAAAAAAAGTGGCCAGAGGAGATCTACCCCAATAGCGGAGCTGGGCAAATGCAGTTGGGCTAAGGGCTTGTAAGCTTTGCATCAGCTTTGGCTAAAACCTACTACAATGTAGGCCAAAGTGTTACCCATATTTGATGAATTCAAATCATATCCACTTGGGACTAGTGACAAAGGGCAAAATGGTTTTAGGCTTGCCCCATGTCCGAATCAATTGCTCCTATCGCTGACGCGATGAACAAAACAAATCTCATCAACGAACTCGCTGAAAACACCGAGCTGACAACGAAGCAGGTGAAAGCGGTACTCGATGAACTAACCACGACAATCGAGCGACACCTTGTAGACGGTGGCGCAGGAATGTTCACTCTTCCCGGCCTTTTGAAGATCAGCACGGTTGTAAAGCCAGCTCGTCCAGCACAGACCGGTGTCGCAAACCCATTCAAGCCCGGCGAGCTTATGGACGTTGCTGCAAAGCCTGCGAGCACTAAAGTGAAAGTCACTCCGCTCAAGCGCCTCAAGGCAATGCCACCAGCTCCGCCAGAATAACGTATTGCGGGTTCTAACCCGCGAAATCACAAAGAGGACGCTTTCTGAGTCAGAGGCGTCCTTTTTTTGTTTGCAGGAAAGCAAGGAAGCGAGTGCGGTCAGACTCGAACCCAGAGTCTGTTCATTTATTTTCCCTTGCGCCCTACGCTGCGCTTGCGATGGTCTTGTTGGGTGAAATCTCAGACTGGTGTCCGGCGGACGCAAGGACAGTAGCTGATGCAGGGTAACAGCGATCGATAGTGGACCGCCGCCAGCTGCTTACAAGACTCTTGGTAGACGAGGGCCATGGCACAGGCTCGCCTGTTGACCAGCACTATTCGGACAGGTCAACGCGGCGCATTTTTCTCGCCTCGGACATCTAGCCTCAATGTGACAATAACTGGCGAGTAGAAACGTTCTCAAGTGCGTGAGATACGGCGTGGCGCGCAGAGCGCAGCGTGTTTGGGGAACCTCAGCACAGTCACCTGTGGTGGGGGTCACCAAATCCGAGCACGCGTCGTAGATTGCATGCTTGAGGGCGAGAGAGTGATAGCGAGCGGTTTATTCCGCCAGGCTTTTGTCACATTGAGGCTAGTTTTTGCCCCAGGAGATGCTTGCATCGCCCTGGAATGGAGTTGGTGTCGTAGCATCGCGAGAGGCGGGTATGGACTCGGGTGTAGGGGCAGTAGGGCGGGCAGACCGAACTTGCGACGGCGTCTCAAAAGCGTCTGGCCTGGCTTGTTGCGCTGTCGGTCTGGCTTTTGGTTGCTGTGTGGGCGGTTGTGCTGCCTGCCTGGCTTGTTGGACGGGCTGTGTGGGCGTTTGTGCTGTCGGTCTGGCTTTTGGTTGCTGTGTAGGCTGCTGTGCTGCCTGTCTGGCCTGGGCCTGCTGGATGATTTGTTGCGCTTCCTCTCTGGCCTTCGTTTGCCGGAGGATCAGTTCTTCTTGCTGTGTGGCCTTCGCTGTCTGTCGTGTAGTCGGACTGGCTTTTGGCTTCTGTGCTGCCTGTCTGGCCTTGGCTTGC
>JAESTW010000700.1 GCA_016763395.1 Kofleriaceae bacterium | reverse complement strand
TTCATTCGGTTACTGGGCCAGCCCAGCGCCCTTTTTCTCGCCTTGCCAACCGAGCGCCTCGAACCCAGAATATGTTCTTTTATTATTCCCTGCACCCTAAAACCCCGGCGTCTCCATGGGCCCATGGCTTTCGCCGGAAATGAACTGCTTTACGATTGCATCACTGGGCGAGGCGAACTCCGCCCGTGACCCACTTTTATAGACCTGGCCTTGGTACAAAAAGGCAATGCTGCTGGCGATACTGAAAATGGATTCTAGATCGTGCGAGACCACAATCGATGTCACGCCCAAGTCCACGGACAAGCTGCGAATCAACTGGTCGATACGCCGGGCGCTCACCGGATCCATGCCGGTTGTCGGTTCATCAAAGAGCACTACCTCGGGCTCCATCGCCAGTGTCCGGGCAATGGCAGCACGTTTGCGCATACCATCGCTCAAGGTCGCCGGAAAGGAATCGCTATAGTCCTGCATATGCACTTGCTCTAGCATCGCCGTGGCGGCTTCCAGCGCCGTCTTCTTGTTCATCTTGCGGTGTTTGCGAAAAGGCAGGGCTACGTTTTCGCGCAAGGTCATCGAGTCAAATAGGGTCGCGTGCTGGAAGACCATACCGATTCGCTTCCGAACCGGGTAGAATTCCTTTTCGCTCAGGTTGTCGATTCGCTGGCCATCGAAGTGTATCTCTCCTGAGTCGACTCGCAGCAGTCCGACCAAGTGTTTGATCGTTACCGACTTGCCGACCCCCGACGTTCCGATGATAAAAAAGGTCTCGCCGCGCATCACCGACATAGTGACGCCACGAAGGATTTTCTTCGAGCCAAAGGCTTTGTGAATGTCTCGGAACTCGATCACCTTGTCGGGCAGAACCGGTGTGTCCGGCTTGGCTGGTTTGTCCGAGTTGCTCATTACAGACCTCCTCCGAAGAACACGAAGCCGATGCCCGAGAAGAAGAAGTCGATTTGCAGCACGGCAAAGGAGCCTGCAATCACCGCATTGGTTGTAGCTGAGCCAACGCCTTCGGATCCGCCGCGAGCTTGCATGCCGCAGTAGCCCGCGATAATGGGAATGGCACTGCCGTAGGCAATTGCTTTGCACGAGCCCAATACTAGATCGTAGGTGTGGACTTGGCTGGAGTCGAAGAAGACATGGGGATTGAGGCCAAAGACGCTCCAGGCTGCCAAGCCGCCGGCGCTGAAGGTCACAACCACGGCAAAGACGGTCAAAACGTAGGTCATGCACACCGAGGCGATGAGCCTGGGCGTGATGAGGTAGGAAACCGGGGTAATGCCGGACAAGCGCAAGGCGTCGATTTGCTCGCTCACTTGCATGGGGCCGATTTCTGCGGCAATGCCAGCGCCGACTCGTGTCGCCAACATTAGGGCAGTGATAGTGGGAGCGAACTCTTGAATAAAGAGACGCAGAAACTGAGCGCCCAGAGGGCTGAGATCGCCGGTGATGCGGTTGATTTGCTCACCGCTCTGCATCACCATCACCATGCCGAGAAAGCCCATGGTGATACAGATAAAGACAAAGGACTTGTTGCCGATGGTGTACATCTGCCGGACAACTTCTCCTTTGGGATAGTCGCGACGGAGTACTCCGCGGGCGGAGCCGGCAATGAGCTTGAGGATTCCCCGGGCGGTAGCGAATCCGCCCAAGATTCCCGACCCAATCGACTCTATGCGCGCCTGTCCTATCATGGCAGCAAGTAGGTTACGAAAAAGTCTAAGGCGACAATGGAGATGGCAGCAGCGACCACTGCGGCGTTAACTGCTTTGCCCACACCAATTGCCCCGCCTCGGACACTGATGCCAAAGTAACAACTGGTGATGGCGATGGATGCTCCAAACACGGCGGCTTTGATAACCCCATGTACAAAATCCATCCAGCCGATGTTTTCGACCAGGCTGTAGTACAGGGTCGAAAACTCCAGGTCCAGCAGCAGCATGGCGAAGAGGGCACCGCCGTAGAGTGCGATAAGGTTGCCGAGAACAACCAAAACCAAGAGCGAGAGGGTCATCGCCAAGACTCGGGGCACCGCAAGGTAGGTGATGGGATCGATGGCGAGCGCGCGCAAACCATCGAGTTGTTCGGTGACGGTCATGGTGGCGAGTTCTGCCGTGTTGTTGGAACCGACTCGTCCGGAAAACATAAGTGCTATCAACATGGGCCCAACTTCGCGAAAGATGGAGTAGCCCGCGCCCCAGCCCACTAGTTGTCCGGCGTTGAGTTTTTTGACAAAGACGCCGGCCTGGATGACCATGATGCCGCCGACAAAGAAGGCGGTGAGCGCGATGATAGGCAGGGACTTATTGCCCATTCGGTACATGTTGCGCCAAAACTCGGGACCGTCGAATCTGGGTGGCACAAGGCTGCGCAAGACCTTGCCGGTGAGCAAGGTGACACCGCCAATTTCGCGGAATGCAAAGAGAGTGCTCCTGCCGATCGAGCGGACAAAGCCTTCGCCTATCACAGAGGCCCCTGGTCTGCGCCACTGACAAATTGCCGGACAAGCTCGTCGTCGGCATCAGCAATCGAATCGCTCTTGCCCTGATAGCGGATTTGGCCCAGGTGAAGCAGCGCGATGTCATCGGCGAAAGTGCACAGCGCATTCACGTCGGACGAGACTGCGACAATGGTGCATCCGGTTTCCTTCTGGTCTTTGGCGATAAGATCGTACATCTTGGAGGTGGTTACCGGGTCTAGGCCGGCAGTGGGCTCATCGTAGAGAAGGAGCTTCGGACGGGCGATGGTCGCACGCGCAATGCCAACTCGCTTTTTCATGCCACCGCTGAGCTCCGATGGCATCTTGTTGCCAGAACCTGCCAGCCCTACCGCGAGTAGCCTAGCTTCGACTCGCTCGTCGATTTCTGAGTCCGAGAGTGTATCACCAGAGCTTTTTCGAATTCTGTCGCGTTGCCGGTGCAGTGGGAAAGCGACATTCTGTCCGACCGTCAAGAAATCAAAGAGGGCATAGTTTTGAAAGAGCATGCCCACTTCCTCTCGGACATCCATCAGAGTGTTTTCGTCGCCATCGCTGATTTCAGTGCCCCGGACTTTCACGCTGCCGGAATCGGGTTTGAGCAGTCCGACCAAGACCTTGAGAAGCACGCTCTTGCCGCCCGCTGCAGGGCCAATAATACCGAGCCGGCCGCCTTCGGCCACGTCGAGCGAGAGTGACTGCAAAACCGGCACGCGGTCCAAGTGCAATTCGACCTTGGACAACAAGATCGCGCTCTGGATTGCGCTCTCTGTCGGGGACGAAGACATGCTCGCCATTATAGGGAACAGCCGAGGGCAGAGCGCAGTTTTGGCGCTTTACTCAGCTCGTACTTGCCATCTGGATAGCTTTTGCGCAGTTTTGCCAGGTCTTTGCACGCATCTTTGGTCCGTTTGGCTCGTGCTTTGGTCACAGCCCGCTCAAAAAGTGCATCGTCCTTGAGTATTGAGGCGGGATAGTCCGACGGCAGCCTCGAAAAGGCCCGAATTGCTCCTTCGTAATCCTGCAAATCGTCGCGCAACACGATGCCAAGTTCGAGTTGTCCGTTGTCGAGCCAGAGCGAGAAGTAGGAGCCTGCGCCGAAGGCCACTTCGCGGGTGCCTAAGAGCTTGCGCAAGCGAGTGACAGCGCCCTGCGGGTCGCCCAGACTTCGGCTAATTCGCGCGCCGTGCCACAGAGCATCGTCGTAAAAACCGGACTGCCTGTACAACTTCACCAGACGGTCGTAATAGAAGAGCGCGACTTTGGGCGAGTCGAGTTCTTTCTCCTGCAAGTCGGCCATAGAGCGCAAAAGATTGTCGTCGATCTGAGTGCCGGACAGACTCTCTCGAAGCTTTTCGAACTCCAAGAAGAGTTCCTTGGGCGCCACGCTTCGGCCGTGGCGCAATAGTTGCTTGACCGCATCAGCGGCAAACGCCTCGGCTGGGTAATCTGTCACTGTCCGCCAGAAGTGTTCGTAGGCAGCAGTGTCGTTGCCTAGGTCCAGATAAAGTAAACCCGCGCTATAGCTGGCTTGCGCGGCGGCGGGTGGGCTGTGGGTGAGCTCTTTCTCAGCTTCGCGGTAGGCAGTGATAGCCTCTTGCTTGCGCGACATCGTGACCAAGAGTTCCGCGTATTGCATATGCGCCGCGGCACAGGAATCGCGCCGTCTGCGCCGACTTGATACCGTGGTGCATGTGATTTGCGCCGAGCGGTAGCTCTCTAAGGCTTTTTCGTAGTCCCCGGACCGCTCTTGCGATTCGGCGACTTGCAACTCGCGGATTTGTGCTGGGGCTGAGCATGCAGCGACTATCACCGCCGTCATTGCCAACGCCGCTATGAGAGTCAGTTTACGCACAGCAGGTACTGAGGATATCGAGGGCTCGCTCGCAATCGCCGCGGCTCACGTCGAGGTGGGTGACCAGCCGAATGCGCTGCGCCTCTGTCGGGAAAAATAGCAAGCCGGACTCTTGCGCCTTGGCTTGCAACTGCGCCGCCGTGCCCACACTGGCGTCAACGTCGATGATGACAATGTTGGTATCCACCGAATCGCTGGCCAAACTCAATCCCGAAATCGCGGACAAACCAGCGCCCAAGAATTTTGCGTTTGCGTGATCTTCGGACAATCGGGAACGGCCATGTTCCAGCGCGTACAGACCCGCTGCTGCCAGAATCCCCGCTTGCCGCATTCCGCCGCCCAGCATTTTGCGCGCGCGGTGTGCCCGGTGGATAGAGTCTTTGTCACCAGCGACGAGCGAGCCGACAGGAGCGCCCAAGCCTTTGCTCAAACACACCGTCACCATATCAAAACCCTGGCAAAGTTCCGCTTCACTGTGTCCGCTGGCGCAGGCGGCATTCCACAATCGGGCGCCGTCCATCAGCGTCTTCATGCCAAGCTCGGAAGCCTTTGCTCGGACACGGCGCAGCGTTTCAAGCGGCCAAACCAGTCCGCCGCCCATATTGTAGGTGTTTTCGACTTCGACCAAGGTGGTTGGCGGGAAGTGATGATCGTTTTCGCGATACGCGCTCGCTACATCATCTTCAGAATATATCGCAGAGGGCATGTACGAGAACTGAACCCCGGCCAGCATGGGAGTTGCACCAGCTTCGTGAAAGGCGATGTGCGAGTCCGGCGCACTGATAATCGCATCTCCCGGACGAGTGAGAACTTGGATGGCGATTTGGTCCGCCATCGACCCAGAAGGTGTAAATAGAGCAGCTTCTTTACCTAGGAGCTCAGCAACTTGTTCTTGCAGGCGATTGACCGTTGGATCTTCGCCGTACACATCATCGCCAACTTCGGCCTCTGCCATTGCCTGGCGCATGGCAGCACAGGGCTTGGTTACGGTATCGGAGCGAAAATCGATAGAATCAACAGGGCTTGCCATTGGGCAAAGGATACACCATCGCCAAAGCTGCCCCACTAGTAGAGCAGACCCGTTAGTAGCTCAGACTACGATAGGAGCTACTCGCTTTTTGCCGCCGCGTCACTGTCGTTCTTGGGATCATCCTCATCCTTCTTGGGTGGTTGTGGCCGCTTCGGGTGTCCGAGCTCTTTGCGTAACTTTGCCATCAGCCGGTCGAGGATGGGGATTTCCATGTAGCTAGGGCGATCCTTGATTTGCAGCACAAGCTCAACTGCGTCGCGATTGCTGTAGTCCTTGCGGCGTATGACTTCGACCGAGCCAGCATAGATTTTGCCATCGTCATGAACCTCAAAGAGAATATAGCCCGTGTCCGAATCCTTCTCAGAGATTTTCAGGCCTTCATCAATTCGCAGAAAACGCACGGTCGCCGGCCATACACTTTCGTAGCTGTGACTGACTTTGCGGCTGCTCTTGGCCTCGGCCGAGCCCGGGCTTGTAGCGATGAGCGCTGCTAGAAGTAGGGCTAGAAGAACGGAGAGTCTAGGTAGGGATAGAAGATTCGGGCGCATCTTCGTCATCATCATTCAAGCTGCGCGCTGCGGCAACTTCTGAGAAGCTGATGTGTTTGGAAGTGAGGGCCAGAGCGCCCCAGCCGACGTACCAAATGACTTGAATTCCGTGCAGTGCGACGGCAAATACAAAGGCGCTGGCCTCGATTCCGGTGTCGCCAAGATCTAAATAGAGGCCCAGGGCAAGTAGTGTAAAGTACTGGTATTGCCCAACAAGTCCGGGAGAGTTGGGCAAGGTAATGCCAACCGCTATAAGTCCGGTTGTGGCAAAGGCGCCAATGATACTCAGATCGAGGCCAAATCCGTGGGCCAAAACCCACAGGCTCATGCCGTTTGCGCCCCAGTAGACCAAGCTCCACAAGAAAAATATGATCAGGTTGCGCTTGTCTTTGAGAACCAGAAATCCGCTGATGAGCTTCAACAAGATATCTTCAATTTTGTCCGCGACCACCACTGAGGCGAGACGAATAAGACTGTAGGTGGTGCAAAAGCGAACCGTCTTTTGGGGCCAGCGCAAGGCAAAGGCGAGAAAGACCAGAGCGGCGCTAAAGATGCCGAGAGCGGCAAAGGCGACCGGCATCATCCAGTCCGGGGAGGTGCTGGTGCGAATGGCGAAGAGCGCGCCAAAGACAAATAGAGAGACGATTAGGCCGTCGATGATTCGCTCGACTGCAACCGTTCCCAAGGCGGCTGCTGCGGACACTTCACCGCGTTTGCGAATCAGCGCTGGCCGGACAAACTCACCTAAACGGGCGGGTAGGGCCAAAATAGCCATGAATCCGACGGTGGAGATTGCCATGAGCCGGGCCGGGGAGAGCCGGACACCCATGGGCTCGAGCAAGTTATTCCAACGCCAAGCACGGCAAAAGTGGGTGACTCCCAGGAGGGCAATGTGTCCGGCGAGGTAGGGAGCAAAGGCACTAAATTCGAGCGCGTCCATGGCGGATCGGATGTGCTCTTGCTGGCTTTGGTCAGGCCAAACTAACCACGCGCAGGCGGCCAGCATTAGGAGAGAGAGTGTTATGTTAATGGCGAGCTTCATAGCAAAAAATGCGCAGCGGCAGGCTACCCCTCTGGATGCTCGCCCGCTAGGATCTTTGCCGGATTGGTAGCAAGTAGTCGTTTCAGAGCAGCGGCGCCGGCCTTCTTCTCAATCCAAGCCATGCCTTTTTGCGCGCTCTCTATATCGTCGGGGGTGTGAGCATCGCTGGCCGCGGCGTGGGCGATTCCTTCCAAAACCATCTTGCGGGCATATTTGGCCTGCTTGCGACCGTGATCTCCGGCCAAAGCACCAAGATCCACTACCATCGCGCAATCAGCCGCGAGTTTGGCCACCGTTTCCGGGTCTTTCCAAAGTGGAGCGTAGCGTTCTGGATGAGCAACCACTGGCAACTTGCCCTTGCGCCGCAAATCGAAAATGTGATCGAAAAGTCCCATCGGCAATTGGTTGGGCACAAACTCCATCAGAAATGCGGCGCCATTGTCATAGCTAGGGATCGCGTCGGTGGATAGCCTTTCGAAAAAGGTGCTGTCCCACATATTCTCGGCGGCCAGGGGAATGGTGACGGCTAGGTCGCGAGAGCTCACTTCGTCCAACACTTTTTTGTACGCGTCGTCGATCGCCTCAAAACTTGGCAAGTACTGGCCTTCCTTTTGATGAGGAGTGGCGCAAATGGTTGAAAATCCTAGGTTAACTAGGCCTTCAATCATCGCCATAGAGGTCGCCAGGTCGGGCGAGCCATCGTCTATTCCGGGGAGAATGTGGCTGTGCAGATCGACGTAGTTCAAAGTAGGGCTCATTTATCCCAAAGATTCCGCGGAGGCAAGGTGTCATAAGAGGTAGCAGAAGAGGTGAAATAATGTGACGTGCATTCAATGTGACGTTGTCCTCACTTCTTCGGCGTGGTATTTATTTAATAAGTAGAGTTTTTTGATTGAGCATGCACAGCCCCCTTGGTAGAAACGATTTTAATGTCCGAGCGTAAAGAAAGTTCTGTTCTTTTTTCATTACGAGAACTGCAAACGATTGAAGAAGAGCGAGTTTCCGAGGAAGCCCAATCTGCAATTCAAGCAGCGGAAAATATCCGCCTATCCAAAGAGGCAGAGGTCCAGGCTGTTCGCGATGCTGAAGAAGCCCGCCGCCAAGCAACGGAGCTAGCCGAGCGGCAAGCCCGTGACGAGGTTGAGCGGAAGCAGCGCGAAGAGCAAATGCGCCTCGAAGATTCCGAGCGACGTGCCCGAGTCGATGCGCAAGCAATGATCGAGCAGCAGCGAATGGCCAAAGAGATGGAACTCAAGGTCATGGAAGCCAAGCGCAAGAAGCCAGCGTGGATTATCGCTGCCCTCGGTGCAGTGGTCTTCGTCGGTGGTGTCGCGTTTTTCCTGAAGAATCAGTCAGACAATAAGGCTGACGCCGACAAGGTTGCACAGGAACAGAAGTTGGCTGCTGCAGATGCTAAGAAAGCGCTTAAAGCTTTGGCAGCTGCATCTGCCCAGTTGGAAACTGACATTGCGGCGAATGATGAAGCATTTAAGAAGGCTCTTGCCGCTGTTGATGCCGCTGATACAGCAGAAAAAAGGGCTTCAGCAGCCAAGGACCTAAAAGCACGGAAAGCAGAGGCAGCAAGGCTGGCCGAAGTTCGCAGGGCCCAAGAAAAAGCCCGTGTGAAAGCTACGAAGAGGGCAGAGCGCAAGAAGTACAACAAATGCGCGAACTCAAGCGACCCACTCTGCGGTATCTAACGTAAGTTACTACTCAAACTCGGAAGGTCGATGCTCGCATCGGCCTTTCGCCGTTTTCGGCTCAGCCAGCTAAGGGCCCAGCAACAGGTCGTCCGTACCTAGCACCCAACTCTTAGAACCCGAGATAGATCAGTTCTTCGTCATCAAGCTTGTGGATACAGGGACGGGTTTTGATTTCTCCAGTTCCCGACACGGGAAACTGCTCAGTGTCACATAGGTTCCTCTGTACCAACTTCAACTTAGTAATCTGAGCTTTTTCACTCTCGACCATGCTTCGCTCTTGAACTATGTTGGCAATCACGCCAGCAGGTACCAAGGTCTCGCCATCAGCGCGAGTCTGGGCTTCGAAGGAAACCATAGTATCGCTATCACGATTCCTATACTCCAACACCAGACTTGCTAAGCGCTCACTGCTGATTTCAAATTGTTCACAGAGAGCTACAATCCTAGTTTCTCGAACTTGAATGTTCTCCACGAGTTCAACATTCTTAGTGTCCATTGCAGTTCGAATCTCGGACGCGGTTTTGATGTTGTACTCCACATCACCAAACCAACTTTCGAGGCCATCTTTACCAATCATATATCCCATCCAGAATTTCTATCACCCGTGAGCCAAGAACAAAACCTACTTCGACAAGGCTTGTGCAGAGAAGTGTTTCTACGCACTGTCTAATATCAGTTACTAACGACCCTAAAGCGTAACCCCCCAAAAAAGAAGTCTGGTGTGGAACACCAGAAATGAGCGGCAT
>JAESTW010000699.1 GCA_016763395.1 Kofleriaceae bacterium | reverse complement strand
TGAACGCGCGAGCCGATGAGCAAACAGTAGCCAGCCGCTGTTGTAAACCCTGTCTTGCCACCGAAGACATCGTGACGTCCGGTATGCAGAGAGCGATTGGTATTGCGATAGTGAATTGCGTGGGGCACTTTGGCGGTAGAACGAACGGTGGTATCTCGCGTTCCCATGATCTCGGCGAGCAAAGGGTCTTTGAACACCTGTCCGAGCGCTTTGACCATTTCTCTTGCGGTACTTGAGTTCCCCGTCAGCCCTGACGGACTTGTAAATTTCGTCTTTTTGAGCCCCATGTCCTTGGCGAGCTTATTCAGTTGCCGGACAAGTTGTTTCGGAGTGAGCCCGACCGCGCGTCCTAGGGCCGTACACGCGCGGTTGTCCGAGGAGATCAGCATCGCCCGCAATAGATCTTGATTGCGAAACTTGTGTCCAACAATAAGCCTGGTTCGAGATCCGCCTCGGGCGTAGACCGCGTCCTCTTTGGTTATCGTTGTCAGCGCGTTGAGATCGATTTTTCGCTTGCGAACCAGCATCGCCACAAAAATCTTCCCAGTGGAAGCAATGTCACGGATCGTGTCGGGATTCTTGGCGAAGACCACCTTTCCCGTCGTGGCATCCACGGCTATCGCAGCCTTGGATTGCACATCAGGCAACGACTTAGGAGCCTTAGCCGCTATAGAAGTCGCCTTCTTCGCGTCAGCGGTCCCCGAAAACGCACTTGCAGAAGCTACAATCGCGGTGAATGTTAATACCCATGCCCTTTGCACAATGTCAGTGGTATCATTGATGGTCACTGAAGCAAAGTATTTGCACTTCCGAGGTACCCATCAGGTACCTGCTAGCGGTCAAAAATCGAGCTAACCTACTGTTGTACACCACAGTTTTTGTACACCGAATTTGTACACTGAAATTTGTACACCGAACTCTCGATTCATCCGTTCTAGGAACATGCAACCAGGTACTTCCGCTCCATGCAACCTACAGTAAACTACATGACTCCCCTAGAAAATAACGAATCGAAGAGCAAAGTAGATCCTGTCCTAGCAATGACGATCGGAAACTACCAAGTCACAAAAAAGATCGGTGAAGGGGGAATGGGCTCGGTATATCTCGCAGAGCATCCGCTGATCGGCAAGAAGGTTGCGCTCAAAGTTCTACACCCGGAGTTCTCTAGCAACCAAGACGTCGTCACTCGCTTTTTCAACGAGGCACGGGCAGTTAACGATATCCAGCACCCCAACATCGTCGACATCATCGACTATGGAACCATTCCCGGACCCAATGGGGACATGGTGTATTTCTTCATGGAACACCTCGACGGCAATCCGCTTGAGGACGTGATTGAAGAACAATCGCCTATCGATCCAGACCGATGCCTACACATCTGCTTGCAAGTAGCTGACGCTTTGGCCGCTTCGCACAATACCAACATCGTGCACCGCGATCTAAAGCCGGACAACATCATCCTGCTCAAAAAACGTTCTACAGATGACTTTGTGAAGCTTCTCGACTTCGGCATTGCCAAGCTCACAGGAGACCAGCCCGGTTCGAGCCGAACCCGGACAGGAATCGTCATGGGGACTCCCTCGTACATGTCTCCCGAACAGTGCGAGGGTCGAGGAATGATCGACAAACGCACCGATGTCTACGCTCTGGGAATCGTGATGTACCAGATGCTCAGCGGACGAGTCCCATTTCTGGGTGAGGGCTACGGAGAAATTCTGGTACAGCACCTAACGCAGTTGCCCATCCCACTGCATAAACTCTTGGACACAGTTCCTCCCCATGTTGAAGCGGTCTGCATGAAGGCTCTTGAGAAAAAGCCCGATGATCGCTACCAAAACATGGAAGACTTTATGGCTGCTCTCGAGAACCCTGTTGGCTTCGTCGAGGCCAATGGAGGCTTGGAGGGCTTTTACAATGCCCAGCTCGATTCACCGGTCATTCCAGCACAACTTACTCCTATGCCACCGCCTAGGGGAAATACCGAAGGCGGTTCGACCTCGGCCTTTGTCTCCAACACCGCCTATGGCGACTCGCCCGCGACCAAAAGCCGAGCGCCCATCTTTGTCGGCATTGGTGTTGTTGCAGCCGTTGGTATCGGGCTGGCCGTAACGATGACTTCGGAGTCGTCCGACAGCGGCGCGAAAGCAGTTTCGGTCACGACACCGGACACTCCTCCAACTGAAAAAGAACCTGCTGCAGCAGCAATCGCAATGGATGCTGGCAGTACCGTGGACGATACAAAACAACCTTCACTGACTCCTCCAGTGACCGTTGTCGCCGTATCAGCACAAGTCTTCTCCAAACCCAGAGGTGCCGAGGTCTGGATTGCAGATGATTTCTTAGGGAATACCCCATTTGTTATCTCGGACTACAAATCGGACGAGCTACCTCTGACCATCACCCTTAAAAACGTTGGCTATGAAAACGTTGACATGGCGTGGGAGTTCAGCCCAGACCAAGCCAAGCAGAAATACAAGTTCAAAGCGGGCAAGATGAAAAAGGCCAAACGCAAGAGCGGCAAACGCAGGCCGACTGGCTCCACGACTACCAAGCCCACGGATACCAAGTCCACGACGAAGCCTCCGCGCAACAACGTTAGCAACGGCACCGGATTGCTGGAGCCCGGTGGTGGTGGCTCGACACGAAGGCGCACCAACAAGAAAGTTGGAAACGATACGATGGAGCCTGGCCAGTAGCTCGCAAATCAGGTAACTCTAACTCACAGAGAAGCGTGTATCGTTAACTTATTTGATAAAATTCGGCAACTTGGCTCTCAGCGACTCGGCATGGCCAACTCTGTGAGCTAGTATTTGGATTATGAATCGCAAGTTCTTACTTACCGCGGCACTAACGATGGGCTCTGTGCTCATCCCCATGGCGTCCGTAACAACTGCTCACGCTCAAAACAGCGAAAAAGACAAAGCCCTATCGATATACCGCAAGGGAAGAATTCAATACGACCTTGGGCGCTGGAAAAAGGCGATTGCTCTCTTTGAAGAGGCATACGGCATCTTTCCCGACGCTGCGTATCTTTTCAACATCGCTCAATCCTATCGGCAATCCGACGACTGTAAGCAAGCAGCCTTCTTCTACAAGCGATTCTTGTCCATCGCTCCAGGAGCGCCAAACCGCCGAGAGGTCGAAGGATACATTCGAGATTTGGACGAAACCTGCCGGCTGCGCGGACAAAGCAATCTGACGCCACCGGACACATCAAGCGATCCGGTTGTCAAAACCGATCCGGATCCCGATGCCAACAAGCCGAACAACACCGCGATCAAGTCAGAGCCGGCGTCCGGCGGCACACAAATAGCTGCGCTCTCGGACAATACGAACGCCGCTATCAGCACGTCTGGCGGCGATGCTCCGGCAGAGTCGGGCAAAGCGAGTGGGCCGAGCGCGTTGGTTTTTCATGCCTATGTTGGGGGAAGCCTGCTGATCTTAGATGATTTGGTTTCGCCAACCAATACCCCGAAGGTCTCAACTCAACTACGAGGCAATCTTACTCTTGGTATAGGTTATCCAGTGCAAGTAGGGCCTGTGCTCTTGGACCTGGGAGTAAATGCCTCCGCTATCAACTACCGATGGCGAGTTGACGAGACGACCAGCGGATCTGTTGGGTTTGCCACCGTTGTTGCCAATGTTGGTGCCAGGTACCCTATAGCGGACAAAGTAATGTTGCGTGGTGAAGTGGGATTGGGCGTAATGGCCATTAGCGGACTTGATGACGCAAACAACCCCTTTCTAAATGGCTCCGAGATCGATGGAACCCTTTCCTCGTTTGCAGCTAGGTTGGCTATCGGTGGCGAATATGCCCTCACCGACTCACTCGCAGCATCGGTGGCGATAGTTTTCCAGGGCACGCAGGCTCCCGAAGGCTTGCTCGTCGACAATCTGAACTCCGCACAGGCGCTCGTTGGCGTCCGGTATTCACTCTAGGAACTTGGTGTTAAACGAGTTCAACACCAAGGTTCCTAAGCGTTTGGCTTCGCAAACACTTGAAAGTACACCTCCTTCGGAGGCTATTCGGTGTTTTTCTGACGAAAAACTCCAGCTACCTAGGTCTGTCCGATGAAGAAGTGTCCATTTTGCGCAGAGGAGATACAAGACGCGGCCATTAAGTGTCGCTATTGCAACTCTTTTCTCAGCAGTGCACCGCCTGGCCCAGCGGGACCAGAGGCAGCGAGTGTCGCGGCTCCAGCAGCTCCGGCAGCAGCTCCAGCAGCTCCGGCAGCGGTTCCGGAATCGAGTATCGTAGCTCCACCTCAAGTGGTAGCAGCTGCGGCAGTAACCCCAGCTATGGCACCAGCAACCAGCGAGCCAGAAAAACTCTCAGGTGCTGCCCTGCTCTCGCCCGCCTTAGCCACCAAGCCCAAGACACCAATCTCCCCTGAGCGCAAGCTGCTTTATTCTGGGTCTCCATCTTGGAGAGCCTTTCTCAAGCACTACTTCATCGTTGCCCTTGTCGCGCTCATTGTGCCCTTCATCTCCTATTGGATTGCCGGATGGCTCGAGGCCAGCACATTCAAGCTCTTTCTCTCTTTTGCTGTGCCCTTCCTGCTAGCAGGCTTCGCGGGCTTGATGGTCAACTACTATCGAAAGTCAGAAATTGTCCGGGTCACCAAGACAAATATTGAGCTCGAACATGGTTTTTTCAGTAAGAAAATTGATGTGCTAGAGCTCTGGCGGTGTCGTGATATCCAGTATCGCCAAAGCTTCACAGATAGAATTCTTCGCATTGCCCATATCGACATATTCACCACCGATGTCACCACCCCCAACGTCTGTATTCTGGGCCTTCCCGCGTCCAGAGAGCTCTTTGAAAACATTCGTGATGCTATTGAGATTCAAAAGCAATCGCGAAACGTTGTAGGAATGATCCAGTAGTACAAACCGTGTCTCGCCTTCTCGCATACGCTCTTTCCTTCGCACTTTGCACCCTGCCTGCGGCATGTGGTGGCAATGGCAATCAAACGACTGAGATCGCTCAAAAGAAGAAGAGCAAGAAGAAGAAGAAAAAGAAGCGCTCCAAGAAGTCCAAAAACAAAAAGAAGAAGCTCTCCGGTGCTGACGCAAACTACCGCAAGGCGATTGACGCGGAAGCTGACGGCGATGTCCGGGCAGCAGTAAAATACTTCAAACGCGCTATCAACGAAGAGCCTTCGCATCTAAAAGCCAATCAGCACTATGTTCACTTCTTGATCAGCGTAGGAGAAAATGTCAAAGCGCTGCGGGCCGCCTCAGCATTCCACGAAGAAGTCTCGGGCGAAGCAATTAGCTACCATATCCTGGCCGACGCCGAGCTCGCCAACAAGGAGTACGAGCGGGTTATTGGAACGATTACCGCACTTTTGGCCTTCAGCGATGATGACGCAGTTGCCTTCGATAAACGCGGGCGGGCCCGGATTGTCGTTGGTGAACTCGATGTGGAATCGGCGACATAAAGCGAGCGCTAAAAATCGATCCGGACAATCCCGCTTTCTTGCTCTCCTTGGCCAGTGGCCAGCTTCGTAAAGGAAGCGGTAAAGCAGCCAAGAAAACGCTGCTAACTGTTCTTACGATCGATGACGAGAGTTCTCGAGCCAGGCTTCTCTTGGGTATCATCGCCCGAAGCAATGGCCAATTGCAAGAGGCCCAAAAGTACCACCAAGCAGCAGTCGAGCTTACGCCCGAGAATCCGCGGACTCAGTACGAACTGGGAATTACTCTCAACGTGCTTGGCGACAACGAGGACGCTGAGCTGCACTTTGAAAAGGCCGTCGACTTAGACCCGGACAACAGCACCTACTGGTACGGCTACGGAGAGCTCTTTCGCGTCACCGGACGAATGGACGACGCGGCTGAGGCGTACAAAGAGTGCGTTAAGCTGCAATCGAATAACTCTCTTGCCTGGGAAAAACTCGGTGAGGCCCTTTTGGCTACCAAGAACTGGGCGAGCGCCGCAAAGTATCTAAAACGAGGCCTGGGAAAAGTCGATAACCCACGATTGTATTTTTTGCTCGGCGTTGTGTACTTCAACGCAAAGAAGGGCATGCGGGCGACCGAGTCCTTTGAGAACTATTTGGATGCTGCTGGAGCGAGAGCCAAAGACAGCAAAGAAGCCAGGCGCTACCTAAAGCGCCTGCGCTAGCGGTCTCGCCCTTAATTGCTGCGAGAAAGGGACTTGATGAAATCAAAAAACGCCAAACGCCAGAGCTACGCCGCAGTCATCAAGCAGCTCAAAGCCGCTGGTTCAGCTAGTACGCGCAAAACTTATGCACGACATGGTGTGAAAGGTGCGTCCTTTGGAGTGAGCTATACCGTGCTCAAACAGCTCGACAAGCAAGTTGCCGACGATTTCGAATTGGCGGAGAAGTTGTGGGCGTCCGGCAACCACGACGCACGGGTATTTGCATGTTGGATCGTTGATATCGAGAAGGTCACGTCGAAATTACTCGATGCATGGGCTGTGGATGTGGACAACCATACTCTTGGAGGCGAACTCGTCGGTCTGGCCGCCTTTAGCAAGTTCGGAGCAAAAAAGAGCAGTGCTTGGCGCAAAGCAAAAACCGAAATCCGCTCGGCGATGGGTTGGGGAATTGTGGCCAACCTTGCCATGCAGCCAGATCGTCTTCCTGCGGAGGGAGGGCTTAGTGACGATGAACTTCGGGCATGCCTTTCGGACATCGAATCCAAGATTCAGGATGCGCCCAACCGGACACGTTCCAACATGAATTCCGCGCTAATTGCCATCGGATGCCGAACAGCTACCACGAAAGAAGCACTTATAGTGGCTCGGCGTATGGGCGCAATCGAGGTCGATCACGGAGACACTTCTTGCAAGACTCCCATCGCATTTGACACCATCAAGAAAACGGTGGCGCACTATAAAGCGAAGGGCAAGAAGCCCACAGACGGAAGCGGCGGCAAGAGACGCCGACATTGCTAACCCTTGTCGGTGAGGCCGCTGGACCGTTGGATATACCAGTCGAAAGTCGTCTATTGCGCCGACAAGACTGATCGATGCTGGAAACAATCAAACAGAATATCGAGAACTACGGTTTTCACGTCTACCACATTGAGAATGGATCGTGTCCGGGTTTTTCATACACGATAGGCCTTCTCGACGCTGTAGGTGCGGAAGTTGTCTTTGCGGGTGGGGCCTACTTTGAAGGTTCTTCGGTAGGCGAGATCATCAATGGGGTTGCTGGGCAACTTCTCTGGCATTCAAAGCAGGGAGTGCAAGGACACGATTTATCAAATCACATCCTCTCGGTAGG
>JAESTW010000698.1 GCA_016763395.1 Kofleriaceae bacterium | reverse complement strand
AGGAAAGCGGATGAGGCTAGAACGCAAGGCAGAAGACGAGAAGCAAAACGACGAGAATTCATGGCGTTTCTCCTTCGCTTTTGTCAACTGCTGTAGTGTCCGAAGGCGTTGTGCTTCCGGTGTCGGGAGAGTCAGGCGGTGGGGACGGAGTTGTCTCCTCGGTCTTCTCTTCCGGTTGCGTTGGAGCTGTGTCCGGAGCTGTTGGTGGATCGGGCTCGGTGTTCTTTATCTCGGGTGGCGGCGCCATTGGAGTAGGCGTCGATTCTTCGGGGGTTGCCATCGTACTGTTTTGCATGGACTGAGTCTTCGCCTTGGCCGCACTCCATGTTTTAGTCGCGGAGTCTAGCTTTGCCTTGGCGGCGTTGAGACCGGACATGTCCGACTTGACCTCAGCATTTCGAGATGAGAGCTGCCCTTTGAATGCTTTGCGATCGAATTTGGGAGGCGCAATCGCTGCAGCCCCCAGTAGCTCTGCCTTAATGTACTCAAACTTGGCCTGCTGGCTGCGATGCATTTTCTCTTCGTGAATGAGTCGTCGAGACAGGAATGCCAGGTTCTGTTTCGCCTTCTCAATGGCGTGCGTGTTCATTTCCACTTGCATCTGTGCGGTCGACTTGGCGTTTTCGCCGCGCTGCATGCGGTTTTGCTCTTCGCTCTCATTGGCCGCATCACTGGTGAGCCCTGCCGATTTTAGTCCGAGCTTGGCACTGGCCAGGTCGTTCTTGGCGATGTTGATAGCGAGCTTGGCGCCGGCGATCTGCGCCTTGGTATATTCAAGTTGCCACTCTGCGATAAATACTGATTGTTTCGCGTCCGCTTCGGCCCCTCTAGATGCCGCAGGAACGGGGGCAAGATGCGCACTCTCGACATGATTTGCTAAGGGTTTGTTGCGTGCAGGACTTCCACAGGACGCTCCCACCGAGGCAAACAATAGTGGGGTGAGTAGAGAGAGGGCAAGTAGGAAATTGGGTTTCATCGTTGGTCTCCATGGCGACTGGGAAGTATCTCAGCGGCAGCTAGTCGGTAAGACTTGGGCCTTATAGTACCCTTGAACGTTGCCGGGTGGGTCATAGTTGCACACCCAAATCTCTCCGCCCTTGCACATGCTGACGCCACAACCTAGTTTTTGGGTGTCTCGCCAAATTAGTTGCGTAAAGTGACCGGTGCTCATCGAAAAGGCACCACTGTTGAAGTTATATAGATTGACTTCATCATACCAGCCAGTCGCAATTTGATCTGGCGACATGTTTCCTGCGGGAGCAAAGAAATACAGGTTCTCACCATAGGGAGAATTCTGGCTGTGCTGAAATGCGCATCCCGCTTGCTGAAGCTGATCGGCCCATTGTTGAGCTCTTGCCGCCAGCGCGGACGACCATTGCAAGGGAGCAGCACAGTGGTTGGCGCGATGTCGGTTGTGGCTGTCTAACACCTCTTGATACCGTGTGCTTAGGACTGGAGCCAGCGGCGTGGCCGGCGGCCTGGCCGGAGTTGTCCGGGGTGGCTGCGCTGGCGAGGTTCTGGGCGGCTCATAGACGGGCATGTCCGGTGGGACTTCTGTTCGCGCCAACCCCAGTGTTGCCTGCGGCGCTGGATACATAGACGAAGCGGGAGCAGGCGGTGGCTGAGGCTCGCTCTCACTCGGTTGGTACCTAGGTCCACATGCTGCTGCCGTGAATAGTAGGGTTGCTAGTGCAGATTGCCGGAACACACTGGTCATAGTAACTCAGACGCATGGCATTTGCGAAGATTCAAACTCCTCCTAGTGGGCAATTTGCCCTCGCCAGCTAAGGCTCAAGCGAGGCAGCAACTTCATTGGGCAAGAGCAAAAAGTAGCGACCTCGACTTTTTAGAGTTCCCGCAATCGCTGTGGCTCGTTTGCCGGCGCCCCAGAAAATGTCTGCCCGGACAGGGCCACGAATTGCGCCACCGCTGTCTTGCGCGATGACAAGCTGCTGAAAGGGGCGCAACGTGGTGCCGTCCTCGTCGAGGATGTGAGTATCAATAAAGAGCGGCGCCCCCTGGGGAATGAAGTTTCGATCGATGGCGGCTGAACGCTCCGCGGTGAGCTCTACATTTTGAGATCCGACTGGGCCCTGGCCACTTTGCTCAGCGAAGAACACGTAGGCGTGGTTTCTATCCATCATCTCGTCGGCGTCGTCCGGGTTGGCGGCGAGCCAAGCGCGGATGGATTGCATACTCATCTCTGCCGGCGTGATGTGTCCGTCTTTTGCCAGTTCACGGCCGATAGCGGTATACGGATGACCATTTTGTCCGGCATATCCGATTCGCATGGTGCTGCCATCGGCGAGCTGAACCAGACCCGAACCCTGAATCTGCGTAAAGAAGCCATCGACTGGGTCGTCGATCCAAACGAGCTCTAGCTTCTTGCCTCTCAGTGCCCCTTGGCGAATTTTCTTGCGCGACTCGTAGGGCTTTAGCAATCCACCAACGACGCGACCTGCAATGCGTCTACGTTTGGGCCCCTTTACGAAGTTTCGCATGTTGACCATGACCAGATCTGCAGGACGTTTGTAGAGAGGGAATTTGTACTTTCCAACTCGTTTGCGAGATCCTTGCAGCGACGCCTCGTAGTAGCCAGTGAATCGACCTTCCGCTTCCTGGTTGTTCATCGCCAAGAAGGCCGTGAAGTTCTCCTGGAAGAAGTTTCTAGCGGCGCTTGGGCTCTTGTCCGAGATTCCTTTGGCTTTGGTGCAAACCGAACGCCATTGTCTGGTGAGTCCACCGACCTTGCTGCGCCCAATTGCAGCACCGTCTTTGCGTTTCATCATGCGTTTGCAGGATTTACGAAGAGCTGGCAATGCGTCACTCACCTTGTCGAGTTCCCAACCTGGTAGCTCAGAGTAGGCGACTTTGCGCAGTACAAGTGCAGGCGCGGCCGGCGTCTCATCTTTCGCGATGGCAAGAGAGGTGTTGACAACCTTCGGTGTGGCAAGGGCTTTTGCCTTGTCGTTGTCTGTGTTCTCTCCTGTAGCAATGCGTGGGCAAGTCGGACAGCCCGAGCTGCTTGAAGGTGGCGTATGTCCGCAAGCGCCAGCCATCAGCAGCAAGGCTGTTGCGGTACCAAGGAGACAAATGCGCGAGTTCTTGAGCATACGTTAGCTATGCCAGAACAGCGCAGGTACGGCAAGAATTCCGCAATTACTCTGTTTTTTCAAAAATGCTCTGTGCCCTTAGCTCTCTCGCGGGCCAAAGAGTGCGGTGCCGACTCGAACGATGGTAGCTCCCTCAGCGATTGCGTCCTGATAGGAACTGCTCATGCCCATGGACAATTCTTGAAGTCGGAATTCGGTGTTCACCTGCAGTGCGCTGCGAAGAACTCGGAGGCGAGCGAAAGCAGATCGGGCTTCCTCGTCGGGGCTGGGAATACACATGAGACCCTGAATATCGATCCCCTTGATACTTGCGATCTTGTCCAGCAATCCTTCGGCCTCGGTAGAGATGATGCCCGACTTGGATCCCTGTTGGGAGATGTTGATATTGAGCAGACAGGCCTGCGTTCGGCCTTCACTCGCCGCGGTATCGCCCAGTCGCCGCGCTAGCTTTAGAGAATCGAGGCTGTGGAACAAATGCACACCAGTCAATCGTTTGGCCTTGTTACTCTGCAATTGTCCGATAAAGTGCCAACGAGCTTTCCCTTCGGAAACTTCTCCGGACAGCGTAGCCATGTGCTGCTCCAGCCCTTGAATGTAGTTTTCGCCAAAGTCACGAACTCCGCAGGCGTAGGCCTCTCGGAGCCGCTCTTCACTTTGGCGCTTGCTCACTGCCAATAGCAGTACGCTCTCCGGATCTCTGCCGGCCGATCTGGCAGCATCAGCAATCCTAGAGCGTATTGCTGCAACTCGTAGGGCGAGCTCTGCCTTAGTGTTGGACATAGGTAGTGCCAGAGCTAGGGCAAGAGCGTTGGCTTCATGAAGAGCCAATCATTTCCGCTGACTTTTTCATGGCACTTGATGCACTCATCTTGAAAGTCTTCGGAATTGCCGTAGGGGGTTAGTGCTGTGCCAGTCCACCGAGCAAAGCCCCAGCCGCTACGGTTTGAAGCGTAGTTCTCTCGGTCTTTGAACATGAACTCGGCTCGGACAAAACTGCCAGTTGAGATCACTGTTGGCAGGTTGTCCGAAGTCTTTTGTTCGTAGACCACGTTGCCAATAATCGTTCCGTTGGGCCAGGGATTGGTATTGCCCGCTCTGGCGGCCACAACCGCTGTTCTATTTCCGACCACAACTGCAACTTGCCGTTTGTCCAGACGGTGTCCGATGGAGAGTACAGGCCAGTTTTTGTATTTTGCGGGGAACTCAATGCCGTTGGGCGAGCGGGGAACAGCGCCACTAGACGAGCGCAGCTGAGCCTGCGCAGGAGCCGTTGGAGTCGTACCGCCACAGGAAGCGAGGCCAAAACCTGTGAGGCCAAAACCTGCGAGGCTAATACCTGCGAGGCTAAAACCAAGGAGTGCAATTCGCGAACTACGAGCTAAAATACGCCGACTGAGCTTTCCCATCTCCGCATTTGTATCACAGCTCAATGAGCTTGTACGGCGCCTGGTCAAAGTGAAAATGATCTTGGTGCCCAGGATAGGCCGGCCCGAGCATGACGCGAAACACCGAGTGCGAAATCAGCTCTTCCGTTACGCGCCTGAGAAAGAGTGCGTGCAATTTTTGTACACCTCGGCTCTTGTCCCAATGCTTATCTACACGGACTCGAAATGGCCGCCGAAGTCGTTTGTGTGGGGCTGTAGCTCGCTCTTCTGCGCTCTTTGCTCGGCCAAAATCAAAGCCTTCAATGTCGATAGCGTTTCCGATACCGTGTTCACTGAGGAGATCGGGGTAGCGCCGAATACGTCGACAATTGTAGGTGCCGACATGTACGATGCGTGTGGGCGCACGTCCGTAGACTTCTTTGGCAACCTCAGAAACAATGGTTTCAAAGCGAGTGAGATGGCTCACAAAACCGTCGTAAACGTAGACTGGCTTGTGATAGCGGACAACCAAGCCCCGGTATTTCTGCATGGACACTTTGGGGCAACGCATTTTGCCAGTAGCCTTAATCGTCCGGCTTAGAGAGTCTAACGGGTAGGGTTTGCCTACATCTGCTTGACTCTCTGAGGGAGAGGCAAAAGCTAGGAGACTGGCGAAGAACACCAGAAATGAGCGGCATTGCCGCATAACACGCGTAACCATATATACAAGTATACGCGCAACAGGCGAGTTCGATTCATTTTGTTTAGCGCGGCAAGGTGAAGTTGAACGTCCAAACCACAGTCGCTGGAACGGGGGAATCATTGCTGTCGATGGCGGGACGAAAGCGAAGTTTGCGGGACCAGCGAATTTCGAGTTGGTCGAGGCCCACGAGGGCAATGCATATATCGCGCCGTGTCCGGCTTATGGAGTGATAATAGTGTCGCTCTCTTCGTTTCTTTTTCTGTCGTCTTTTTTCT
>JAESTW010000697.1 GCA_016763395.1 Kofleriaceae bacterium | reverse complement strand
GTCCAGTGATGGCAGTGTTGCGATTGCGTACTTCTCCAGCGGTGGATTCGACGGCACTTCTGGTGTTTTTCGCAATCCAAACGAGATCGCGGTTGTTGATCTCAAGAGCCCGGCGAGTGACTCCAATCCAGTGTTGAGAACTCTGCGCTCGTTTGGAGCGGCGCCTGATGGCATTGTATTGTCGCCACCGATGGTGGTTCCCGGTGCAGTCGATCAGACGCCGAGAATTTTCGCCTTTGTCTTGGCGCAAAACACCGTGACAATCTTGGATGCCACGCATGCGTCAACCCGCGAAGTTAGCATTCGCCTCGGGACCGATATCGAGAGCGGTGTAGTCCATCCGCGGGAGCTTGTATTCGCGCCCAATACGGCGACAGCCTATCTGCGCTCGGACAATGCCGATGATGTGCTCTCTATTGTACTTGTTGGAGAAGAGGCTGACGACGCTTCGGACAATGACTACCAGCCACTTTTGGCGGAGTTAGGCGCAGGCTCCGGCCCCTCAGATGTCGCCGTGTACGATGATGCAAGCGGCAGGCGACAGGTTTTGGCCGCGATGCCCAGGCGCAATCAATTGGCGATCATCGACGGAGATACCGCTGAATTTGTCATCGTATCGACCCCTGATCCAATTGATAGGATCATGCTCTTTCCCAGCGATTCGGACATACCTCCGAGATTTGCGCTCCTGGCTTCGTTGTCGCAGGGGCTTCCAAGGTTGCACTATCTGGCTCTCGACAACGTGTTCGATACCTTGACGCCGATTGACTTGAGAACCGTGAACTTGAGCGAGCCGGTTCTCGATGTGATCGAGATTCCCGGTAGCGATCGGGCTATGATTGTGCATGACGCTGAGCGCACGGTTTTGGGATTGCTCGACTTTGCCGTCGGTGCGGTGTCTCCACTGGAAGGAGTCGGTAGGCTCGATTCTTTTGACTTCACGCGCAATGGAGAAACTCTGGTTGGGGTGACTTCAGGTGCCAAGAGAGTAGGTTTTTTGGACTTGGACTCGCTGCACCCAAGCAATCTCCGAATTGACGACTTGCCTGGTAAAGTTCTTACCTTGAGCAATGGCACAATTGTGATTGACCATGGTGACCCATTTGGGAGGGCAACCATAATTCCCTCGCCGAGTGCGCAGCGAAAAGACGCAGTCGTTGTTAGTGGATTTCTCTTGGATGGATATTTGGATGATGAGTACTAGAAAATATATGTTGGCACTGGCAAGCTTGTTCTCGATGCTGGCTGTTGGTGGTGGCCAGGCTCACGCAGAGCGCTACGAAATGAGTGTTGGAGCGGGGTCACACTTTGTTCCCATGGAGAGTATGGACGCGTTGACTGAGGACAGCGCGTACGTCGGGCCGGCCTTGAGCATCGCATTGCGCTTGCCCGAGCTATCACTTGTGCCCGATACCGGTACCGAAGTTGTACTTGGATACGAGTCCGGGCTTATGACCGGAGAAAGTTTTCGGGCGATTCAATCCAGATTCAACATCTCGACGGTTTCGCTGAGCGTGCGGCTTCGAAAACAGCTGTTTTCCAAAGGCTCTGCCTTTGTACAGGTTGGTATCGGTTGGCAGCGCTCAGATCTGGCGCTTATGGACGTCAGTGGCGATGAAGACAGACGTCTGGAAGGTAGCTCAAACGCATTTAGCGGATTGGCCGCCATTGGATTTGATTTGGCGTTGGTCCAAGGGCCAAAGGCCCCATTCTCTCTCTCTCTTCGGACAGAAATTGGGTATCAAGCTTCGACTTCTCTAGCGATGGACGCCGCACCTGTTGGCGGCGATGAGTTGAGTATTCCCCGGAAGAGTCGTGACCTCGGATCGGTGAACGCCTCTGGCGCCATGCTCCGCTGGGGATTTGTCGTCAGTATGTAGCACGCTATCGCGGGCTCGGCTATTTTGCCAAGGGCACACGTACGGTGAAGCAGGCGCCTCCACCTTCGGGGCTGGTGTACCGAATACTGCCTCCATGTTCCGCTGCAATTTCAGAAGAAATCGTAAGCCCAAGGCCAGATGCCGAGTGCTCGTCTTTGGTAGTGGTAAAGGGGTCGAACATCTCTTCTACAATCTCCGGCGAAACACCGGGCCCGTGATCTCGAATTGCGAAGAGGGCCATGTCGCCCTCGACGGTGACATCGATGTGAATGACATCATTGAGACTTGAGGCCTCGGTTGCGTTTCGAAGAAGGTTGACAATGACTTGCAAAAAGAGTGCTTCGTTGACGTCGACCTCCACCGTAGGCATGTCCGATATTTCTAGGCTTACCATCGCTCGCAAAGAACCTCGACATAGTGCGACAGATTTGTCTACCAAATCGGACACTGCACACGGTCTATGAACCGAGTCGCCGGAGCGCACAAAGGTACGCATGGCACGGAATAGAGCAACCATGCGTGACGATGTCTCGACCGCATTTTCGAGTGTTTCGATTACGTCTTCGTCTTCCTCCGCTTTCGCGGTTTCCCGAATAAAATCCTCCATATGGTAGAGCGCGCCCTGTAGACCTTGCACCATCGAGGCAAGTTCGTGGACTAGTGCCGTTGTCATCGTTCCCAGCGTAGCTCGTCTCGACACGGTGTTGAGTAGCTCTTGCGCATGTTGATTGGTGTGGGCAAGCTGAGCGAGACGCAAGGCCGGATCTTTTTGGTTCCAGTGCAGCGCTCGCGTGGCCAGATAATTGACGATTTCTTTAGCGACCTGTCCGCGTCCGGTTACCCGAAGGCTGAGTTGTTTGTCTTGACTGATTTTTGTATCGAGAACCCACTGTTTGGGACCAGCGCACACTTCTTCGCCCGCAAGTCGCCGGAAGCCCGAGTCGGTGTCGGCTAAGACAACTTCGGACGCAAGTACGCCTTCGATACTTTGACACCTACGGACCAGCACTTTGGCCAGGCTAGCAGCACTCTCGGCCGCGGCGATTTCACCATCGACACCGGCAAGTGCAAGTGCATCAGTGACCGAACCGGTGCGTGCTCGTTCTCGGTTTCGGTGCTCAAAGGCGCGTTTGAGGGTAACCTCGACCTTATCGTGCCAAGGCTTTCCGATC
>JAESTW010000696.1 GCA_016763395.1 Kofleriaceae bacterium | reverse complement strand
TCGTTCGAGCCAAGCCTAGAGTCTCGCCGAAGCCCTAAGCAAAGCCACGTCGCCCTCTACGGGAGCCGCAATCGCCAAGTCGAATCTAAAGCACTAGAGCGGCAAGTATAAACCTTGATCAGATCTGGCTTGTCCTCTGTCTCGATGGCTGCGTTGCTCGGCGCTGCCGCTTCACTCGTTGGGCATACCCAACTCGTTCCTCGCGCCTTGCCCTCAAGACAGATTCCAGCGCCATTTCACAATCAATCTTTATGCTCGCCGCTCTAACCCGCTCGGCGCTTTGTCGCAACCGAGTCTTGTGCTGTAACAATTTCGTGGTCATGCACACTCATGCTCGCATCCTCCGTGTCCGGCAGAGCCCCGCGAAACGCACGCCAAGCCGCTTTCCACTGTGCTTTGCGACTGCCCCGTGTCTCCTCACTGGGAAAGAGTAACTCGCCGGTCACGCTAAAGAAGGTAAGCACAGGCCCGCGGTCTCCCTGAATCCCCAGGCTCTCGAAGGTGTCGCGCAGTACCAGCATTTGCTTTGCCCGTCCTCGGTCAATAACATCTCGCGCACTGATTCCAAGAACTCGCAAGTCATCCTCAATTACCTTTGCCTCCCACATTCCGTACGACAATATCCTAGCCTGAAATGCAAAGAGCCCAGCGATTTGCACTTTGTTCATGTCCTTCATCAGCATTGGCAAATACTGCATGCCCAGCCCGACATGGCGAGCTTCATCTTTCTCGAAGTACTTGAGAAGCTCGGTCAATACTGGTTCTGGAGCAGCCAGTCGGACAGACTGAAAAATCGTCAACGCCAATGTCTCTATCATCAGCTGCATGCCGATCATCTTGTACGCCAAGTTGTCCGTGTTGAGAACTGTCTCAATCAGCCTCCTCGGAGCGAAATCCATTTTCTTGGGTACTTCGCCCAATAGACTCAAATAATCGTACATAACGTAAAAGTGCCGTGCCTCATCGTGAACCTGAGAGGTCGCGGCCATTTTTGCCTCGAGCGGCTCTATTCGATCTGCGAGTTGTGCTGAGATTCGCCATGCGGCAAGTTCGCCCCAAAGGATGATGGCGAAAATACGTTGAAGAGCCGTTCGCTGCTCATCGGTGAGCTTCGGTTTGCCGTGTTTGGCCACCAGCATGTCCAAAACCTCTTTGCCGTTCCACGCCAGGTCCTGGCCCCTGTGATAGATGTTCTCACATTTGTTGAACCGCTTCGCCTCGGCAGCAGAACGCTCCAAATCAAACATATTGTACGAAATCGTATCTCGCCGTTTTAGTCCTGGTATTTTCATGCGCTTTTCCGTTCTCTACCTGTTTCTGAAATCGCCAAATAGGCGAGCACCATGTCGCTAAGGTCTTCGGCGAGTTGAGTGCGTTTCTCTTCGCCACAATAGGGACTGCCAACAGCCGCCGACGCCTCAGCCACGCTCATGCTCATCCAGGTAACAACCTGAAGCGCACGCACGGGGTCTGCGCAGGTGACAACCGCTCCTTTGCTCTCAATGAGCCCGAGGATCTCTCGCGCACAGCACTCAGTAATTTTCTCACGGAACTCTGCCAACGTTGGCTCCTCGCTGGTGAGCTGCGCTATGGCCAAAAGAAGCTTTCTTCGCTTTTCGAGTTCTCTCATTGAGAATTGAAACAAACGAATCATAAACTCTCGAATGCTGGTGTCACGCCACAGCTCGGGGCTGGCAACATGCTCAATCGTCGCCATTGCCTCGGACACGAAACGAGCCAACAAGCACCGCAGCAATGCGTCTTTGTCTTCAAAGCGAGTGTAAAACGCGCCCACGGACGACTTCGCGCCCTTGACAATACCGGACACTGTCGCCTTCTCGAAGCCAACATCGTTTATCAACGTCTCTGCCGACAGAAGCAATCGCTCCATGGTTTGTTGGCTGCGCTGCTGCAAAGGCGGACGCACCCAACTCAGCTCCTGTACCGCCTTCGAGAATGATAAAGAGTTCGACGCCATAACAGAACCAGTATACTGATTCTGTTTCCTGTGTAAACCGAAATCACGGGATCTCCCTGGCCAAACCAGGGAGTAATTTCCTGATTTATCTAGTTATTCCGAGAACATCTAGGATTTAATGCCTTTAAGCAAATCCGCGAATGTGCCCAAGCCTTTGGAGGAAGCAGCATTAAACTGCTCAACAGCCTTCCGATCAGCACCCACATCTGGAATCTCATCAGGCGATAGAAGCGTGAGAGCGACGCGCTTCTGAATCGGATCGATAGCCAAAATGGTCACCTTAATGCTCTGCCCCTCTGTAAGAACTTCTCTTGGGTGGCTGAGTCGTTTGCCTCCGCCGATTTCTGAGATATGAGCCAAGCCCTCTAGGCCAGGAGCCAACTCGATGAAGGCGCCAAATGGCTGCAAACGGACAACGGTCCCTGTGACTTGCTGTCCGGTTTTGATCGTATCGCTCACCGTCTCCCAAGGAGAGTCGTGCAATGCCTTGATCGACAAGCTAATGCGCTCATCCTTGCCGCCAACTGCGGGCTTGATAGAGATGATTTTCACATCAATCTGCTGGTCGGCAGTGAGGACTTCATTCGGGTGTCCGATGCGGCTATGGCCAATCTCGGAGATGTGCAGCATGCCTTCGAGGCCGCCCAAGTCGATGAATGCTCCGTACTCTTTAAGAGTGCTAACACGACCTTTAAGGACCATTCCCTCGCTGAGAGTCTCGCGCAATACAGCCGCTTGTACCGCGTTCTCCTCTTCTAGGAGCTTTCGGCGGGACAATACAATATTGAGGTTCGAACCGCGCCCCTGCTCAATCTTGGTAATTTTGAAGTTGTGCTTCTGTCCGATAAAATGGTTTGCGTCTTCGACAAAGCGTGTATCGATCTGAGATATCGGACAAAAAGCGCGCAGACCAGCAACGGTTACCTCAAGGCCACCTTTGTTGAGTCCATCCACCAATCCCTCGACAGGCATGCCTGCCTCGTAGGCACCAATAAGAGCGTTCGCAGCGTCAGCTCCCTTGCCAATCGAACGCTGCAAAACGATACAACCCGCTGGGCCATCCATCTCCACGACCCTGGCTTCAAGAGTGTCACCGAGTGCGACGGTAAGCTCGCCGTCATCGTTCGTCACTTCTTCGCGGTTGAGAACGCCTTCGGACTTGCCACCCAAATCGAGAAAAATCGAGCTGGAACCGATGTTGATAATCGTGCCTTTTGTCATCTGCCCAACCCGAGGCCTAGCGCTGCGCTTGGCTGGCTCGAACTCGGCAAGCATTGTCGCAAAATCGTCGTTTGATTCGTTTACAGTGGTCACCGGCGCATCCTACTCACCTGGCACTCAAAATTACACAGACTTTGTTGTAATTGCGGCCCTCAGCCAAGCAGCACCACTAAATTGCGCTAGTTCCGCGAGATCGCTAGTAGGAATTGAGGTGGTAAGCGAGTTCAACACCTCCATTCCCAACGCTGACTGAGTAAAAGGTGGAGAGTCTAGCTCTACGATTTTCTGACAGATTGCCTAGAGCCGGCCGCTACCAAGATGAACGCGATGCAGAGCTAGCGAGAACGCTCATCCACCTGCCTGCTATTTCCCCGATTTGCCATGTGCAGCACATGCGCAACCAGCGTGGGAGTACGAGGCCATTCCCCTGCCCCTGGCAGAGAGAGCTCCGCTATGTCCAGATTACTACCTATTGTGCTTATGGCCCTGATCCCTGCGTGGAGTTGCACCGATCGCAGCCTGAGCGACGTCAAGATTGTGCCAGTGTCCGAAGAGCGAATCATTTTCGATGTCAGTGAAAACCGTGATGTCGATATCTTGTTTGTCGTTGATAACTCAAAAAGTATGGAGCG